>NZ_CVTU01000094.1:0-9362 GCF_900004965.1 Pseudomonas sp. 44 R 15 | reverse complement strand
GCGTCCTGCCGGGTTGCCCACGGATTCAAGCCTGCGTTCGGCCAGCGTGGTTTAACGGGGCGCCTGAGATCAAGATCAAAAGCAGATCAAGAGCAAGAGCGACTCGCTTCGCATCGTGGTTACGGTTGAGCGCTACAGAGTTGTGTAGATACCTATGCCCGATAGCGGTACATCAGTCCCGGATTCATTGGCTGACAGCCTGCAATCGGGGGCAAGCCCCCTCCCACATTGAAGCTGTGTTGCGCCTTAGAAGAGGTCGATCGGCGCGCCTTCATCCGCTGGCAGCGGGCTGCCCGGTACGGCGCCGTTGCCCAGCTCGTTGACCGACGGCGGCGTGTCTTCGCTCTTGAACAGTTCGAAGTAGGCGTTCGGGGTACTTGGCGAGGCCGCGCGGCCGCTGACTGGGTCGATGCGCAGGCTGAGGATGCCTTCCGGTTCCGGCTGGGTGTGCAGCGGCTTGTCCTTCAAGGCGGCGCCCATGTAACTCATCCATATCGGCAGCGCCACGGTGCCGCCGAATTCGCGACGCCCCAGGCTTTCCGGTTGGTCGTATCCGGTCCATACGGTGGTCACGTAGTCGCCGTTGTAGCCGGAGAACCAGGCATCCTTGGATTCGTTGGTGGTACCGGTCTTGCCCGCGATGTCCGCACGGCCCAGGGCCAATGCACGTCGGCCAGTGCCCTTCTTGATCACGTCCTGCAGGATGCTGTTGAGAATATAGGTGGTGCGGCCATCCACGATCCGTTCAGCCACCGCCGGTGCCTGTGGCTCCCCCGGAGCTTGAGCGTTTGCGGCAGGCGTCGTACCTGGCGTCGGTTCAATGGTGATGCCGCCGTTACTTGGCGCGGCGAGACCATCGGTTGCCGCCACGCCATTGACCACATCGCCGGGTACCCGTGGCGGGTTGGCGGTGAACAGTGTGTCGCCATTACGGCTCTCGATCTTGTCGATCAGGTACGGCGAGATCTTGTAGCCGCCGTTGGCAAAGGTGCTCCAGCCGGTGGCAATTTCCATCGGCGTGAGGGTCGCGGTGCCCAGGGCCAGGGACAGGTTCGGCGGCAGGTCAGACTTGGCGAAGCCAAAGCGGGTCATGTAGTCGATGGTCTTGCCCACGCCCATCGCCTGCAGCAGGCGGATCGACACCAGGTTGCGCGACTTGTACAGCGCCTCGCGAATGCGGATCGGGCCGAGGAAGGTGTTGGTGTCGTTCTTCGGGCGCCAGACCTTGTCCAGGTACTCATCGACGAACACAATCGGCGCATCGTTGACCAGGCTGGCGGCGGTGTAGCCGTTATCCAGCGCGGCGCTGTAGACGAACGGCTTGAAGCTCGAGCCCGGCTGGCGCTTGGCCTGGGTGGCGCGGTTGTAGTTGCTCTGTTCGAAGGCGAAGCCGCCGACCAGGGCGCGGATCGCACCATTTTGCGGGTCCAGGGACACCAGTGCGCCCTGGGCGACCGGTACCTGGCTGAATTTCAGGCTGTCATCGGCCTGGCGTTGCACGCGGATCAAATCACCCACCTGCGCCACGTCGGACGGCTGCTTGGGCATCGGACCCATGCTGTTGGTATTCAGGAATGGACGTGCCCATTTCATGCTGTCCCACGCCACATGCGCTTCGCCGCTGCGGGTCAGTACCTGCACGCCATCTTTCTTGACCTGGGTGACGATCGCCGGCTCCAGGCCGCTGATCGGACGTTGCTTGCCCAGTTCGGTGGTCCAGGCGCTCAGGGTCTTGCCCGGCAGGCGCGATTCAGGGCCGCGATAGCCGTGGCGCTGGTCATAGGTGATCAGGCCATCGTGCAGCGAATGGTTGGCAATTTCCTGCAAGTTGCTCGGAACGGTGGTGGTTACGCGGAAACCTTCGGTGTAGGCCTCGCTGCCATACCGGCCAACCATTTCCGCACGGGCCATTTCGGCGATATACGGCGCATTCACTTCCGGCGTCGGCACGTGATAGCTGGCGTTCAATGGTTCGGCCACGGCACTTTCGTAAGCCGTCTGGTCGATCTTGCCGAGCTTGTACATGCGCCCCAGGATCCAGTCGCGACGCTCCTTGCTGCGCGCCGGGTTGGCCAGCGGGTTGAAGCGCGACGGCGCCTTGGGCAGGCCGGCAATCATCGCCATTTGCGCAAGGCTCGCATCCCGAATCGACTTGCCGTAGTACACCTGGGACGCCGCCTCGATGCCGTAGGCACGGTTGCCCAGGTAAATCTTGTTGACGTAAAGCTCGAGGATTTCGTCCTTGGTCAACTGGCGTTCGATCTGCAGCGCCAGCAGGATCTCGGTGGCTTTGCGCGAAAAACTGCGCTCGCTGGTGAGGAAGAAGTTCTTCGCCACCTGCATGGTGATGGTGCTGCCGCCGGATTGAATGTGTCCGCTTTTTACCAATTGCGTGGCTGCACGGACCAGGCTGCTGGGGTCGACGCCGTAGTGGTTGGCGAAATTATCGTCTTCAGCCGACAGCAATGCGTTGATGAAATTGGGCGGAATGTCGGCGAAACGGATCGGTGTACGGCGCATTTCGCCGAACTCCGCGATCAGTTTTTCATCGCTGCTGTAGACCCGCAAAGGAATCTGCAACTGGATACTTCTGAGGGCCTCTACCGACGGCAAACCCGGACTAAGGTAGAGGTAGGCCCCGCTGAGTACGAGCAGCAGCCCGCAGACGATCGCGACAATGGAGTACCCGAAAAACTTCAGCAGACGAATCAAGGCTTTTGGATTTCCAGAGAAAAGAAAGAGTTACGCGTCGGGGCATGCATGGCGAACGATGGATCGACCCGGGCGGCAGATAAAAAGCGGGAAAAAACGCTGGGCATTAAAGCATTTTCGCCTCCGGGCGTCATTCGCACGGCTCAAACAAGTCGACCGAATGCACGGCCCGGAGGCAATCAGGCGGTAAGACAGGCAAAGCTTTAGGGAGTTTTATGGGAAAGGGATTTTTCAGGCGAAAACACGCCATCGTTCTCGGCGTCGACATCAATGACCGAGGTATCAAGCTGATCGAGCTGGGCCGTTCGGCGCAAGGTTTCAGCATTCAGGGCTACGCCGCGCAGGGGTTGCCGGCGCATGCGGTGGTCGATGGCACAGTGCTCGACCTTGAAGGGGCCGGGCGGGCGCTGCAGCAGGCATTATCGCGGCTGCACAGTCGCGCCAGGCACGCAGCCGTGGCCGTCTCGGGCCCGTCGGTGATTACGCGGGTGATCGAAATGGACGCAGGCCTCAGCGACGAAGAGAGGGCCTGGCAGATACACATGGAGGCCGACCAGTACATTCCTTATCCTCTGGACGAAGTTGCCATCGATTTTCAGGTACGCGGCCCGTCGTCCCAGGGCGCCGGGCGGGTGCAGGTCATGTTGGCGGCTTGCCTGCGCGAACAGGTCGAGGCGCGCGAGGCGGTCCTGGGCCTGGCCGGGCTGGTGACGCGGGTGGTGGATGTCGAAGCATTTGCATTGGAGCGCGCTTGCCGTCAGGATTTTGCCAGCTTCACGCCAGGTCATCGAGTCGATGGCGCACAATGGGCCGCCGATGCCCACGGGATGGGAGTGGCTTGCGGGTTGGCCCTGAGGAGTTTCGCTGGATGACACGAATCAATCTTTTGCCTTGGCGCCAACTGCTGGCCGAGCGGCGCCGCAAGTATTTGCTGGTGCTTTTGCTGGCGTTTGCCTGCCTGGCGCTCGCGGCGGTGTGGCTGGCCGATCAAGTGATCGACCAGGCGATAGACCGGCAGGTCACCCGCAACGTGCGCCTGGACGGGAATGTTGCCGCGCATGACTCACGAATCAAGACCATCGACGACCTGCAGGAGCGAAGCCAGCAATTGGCGCAGCGCATGAAGGTGATGCAGGATCTGCACGACGCGCGCTCCTCCGGCGCTCGGCTGTTCGATCAGCTGGCGCGCACGATGCCCGATGGCGTTCACCTGCATGAGGTGGTCGCCAACGGCGACACGCTCAGCATCCGCGGCAGTGCCGACAGCAACCAGGATATCGCCCAGTTGATGCGTCGGCTGGAGGCGTCGCAAGGCGGCCATTCGGCGCGGCTCGAGCGTGTTCAGGCAGAGGGTGAGCGCGGCGCTCATCAGTTTCAGTTGATGGTGCGCCAGGGGGAAACCATCGAGGCGCAACCATGAGCCTGCCCGGGCTCGACTTTTGCGCACTCACCTACAACGCTGCAAAATGGCCCTGGCCCGCAAAGGTCCTGCTTGGCTGCGCCCTGGGCGGCCTGGTGCTGTTGATAGCAGAAGTGTCATACCTGGGCGCTTCGCGAGCGCGATTGCACGGGTTGGAGGCGCGCGAGCAGGTGCTGCGCGGGCAGCTTGAACAGAGCACCGGTGTGGTCGCAGACCTTGAGGCGCACACCGAGCGCGTCAGGGTGATGGAAGACACCGTCGCGGATCTTCAAGGGCAACTGTCCGGTGACGCTGCAGTGCCGGACTTGCTTGAAGACATCGCTCGGCTGGCGGTTGCCAAGGGCGTATGGGTCGAGGGCGTCGAGGTGATGGACGAGGCGCCGCAGCCGTTCCATGTCGAACAGCCCTTGAAGGTTGGCGTTACAGGGGGTTATCACGACCTGGCGGCGTTCGTCAGCGCCCTGGGTAGTTTGCAGCGCGTCGTCACGGTGCATGACCTGGCGTTGCGCTCGGAAGGGGCTTTGTTGCGGCTGGAGCTGCTGATCAAGGCCTATCGAGGCGTTTTCCACGGGGGCAAGGCATCACAGGCGGGCGTCCCGGCTCCGCGCTTTGTGTACGACGCGACCTCCCTGCGCGACCCGTTTCAACTGACAGCCTTGCAACCGGATCATTCGCCTGGGCGGCCCGCCCCTGCTCCGGATCTCACACGGCCGCGCGGGCTGCTGGAGGGCATCGCAATCGACCAGTTCGACATGGTCGGTACGTTGTCCGGCGGCGGGCAGAGCTTTGCGTTGCTGCGTGCCGGATCAACGGTGCATCGGCTGGCGGTCGGCGACTACCTCGGGCCGGATCATGGTCAGGTCACCTCCATCCAGGACGGCCATGTGGAACTGGTCGAACGTTTTCCCGATGAACAGGGCCTCTGGCTGGAGCGCCCACGAACGCTGGTGTTGAACGTCAACTCATAACGGAATCAAGCAATGAAAAGGATTTTCTTGTCCTTCGGCGTGGCGCTATGGATAGCGTTCACGGTGCCGATGGCTGCTGCTGTGCCCAATCGCGTCGACCTTATCCATCTGCCGCCGCCCGAACGCGCATCGTCGGCCGACTACACAGGCGACACACTGAACCTTAATTTCCAGAACATCGATTTGCGCGCGGCATTGCAGCAAATCGCCGATGTCGCCGGCCTGAACCTGGTGGCCGCAGACGAGGTGCAGGGTTCGATCACCCTGCGGCTCAAGGACGTGCCCTGGGACCAGGCGCTGGACCTGGTGTTGCAAGCCAAGGGGTTGGACAAGCGGGTCAAGGCCGGCGTCTTGCTGGTGGCCCCCGCCGACGAATTGGCCGCACGCGAACTGCTGACGCTGGAGGCGCGCAAGCAGATGGCCGAACTGGCGCCGTTGCGCCGGGAGTTGCTGCAGGTCAATTACGCCAAGGCGGCGGACCTGGCCAAGCTGTTCCAGTCCATGGCCGGCTTTGAAGGCGCGACCGACGAGCGCGGCTCGGTGGCGGTGGATGATCGCACCAACAATATCATCGCCTACCAGACCGCAGAGCGGCTGCAAGAGCTGCGGCGGATCGTGGCGCAGCTGGACGTCCCGGTGCGCCAGGTGATGATCGAGGCGCGCATTGTCGAGGCCAATGTCGATTACGACAAAAGCCTGGGCGTGCGCTGGGGTGGGCGGCTCAATCGCGGCAATTGGGGCGCCGGCGGTATTTCAAAACCCCCGGCAGATGGCGCGCAACCACCGCCGAATCCACCCAGTTCACCCTTTGTCGATTTGGGTTCGCTGACCGGCACCTCGGGCCTGGGGCTGGCGTTTATCACCGACAACCTGCTGCTGGACCTTGAGCTGACCGCCATGGAAAAGTCCGGCAACGGCGAAATCGTCTCGCAGCCCAAGGTGGTCACCTCGGACAAGGAAACCGCGCGCATTCTCAAGGGCACCGAGATTCCCTACCAGGAATCCACGTCCCAGGGCGCCACCTCGGTGTCGTTCAAGGAAGCTTCGCTGTCGTTGGAGGTCACGCCGCAGATCACCCCTGACGATCATGTGATCATGGTGGTCAAAGTCACCAAGGACGAACCCGACTATTTGAACAAACTCAACGACGTGCCGCCGATCAAGAAAAACGAGGTCAATGCCAAGGTCCTGGTCAAGGATGGCGAGACCATTGTCATCGGCGGGGTTTTCTCCAATACCAGAGCAAAGTGCTAGATAAAGTGCCATTTTTGGGCGATGTGCCGTATCTTGGCCGCCTTTTCCGGCGCGATGTGCGGTCGGAGAAAAAATCCGAGCTGCTGGTATTCCTGACTCCGCGTATCATGAATAACCAGGCGATTGCTGTGAGTCGTTGATTCTGTGCGAAATTTGATTCTTGTAGGGCCGATGGGGGCTGGAAAAAGCACCATCGGCCGTTTGCTGGCCAAAGAGCTGCGCCTGCCGTTCAAAGATTCCGATAAGGAAATTGAATTGCGCACGGGTGCCAATATCCCATGGATCTTCGATAAGGAAGGCGAACTGGGCTTTCGCGACCGCGAGCAGGCAATGATTGCCGAGCTGTGCGGCTGCGATGGCGTGGTATTGGCCACCGGCGGAGGCGCAGTGATGCGTGATGAGAATCGCCGCGCCCTGCATGCCGGTGGTCGGGTGGTGTATCTGCATGCCTCGGTCGAGCAGCAGGTGGGCCGCACGGCTCGTGATCGCAATCGCCCATTGCTGCGCACGGCCAACCCGGAAAAAACCCTGCGGGACCTGCTTGCGCTGCGCGATCCGCTGTATCGGGAGATCGCCGATCTGGTGGTGGAAACCGATGAACGGCCGCCCCGAATGGTGGTACTCGATATTCTTGAGCGCCTGCAACGGCTGGCACCCCGTTAAAGCCTGGCCGCAAATGCGCTATTCTCGGCGGCGCGCCATGACCTTGCGGGGTATGGCGTAGAGCCATCAGGCAGCGTCTGATCCAGGCGTTACCGGTCGTCACACTATCTTCAACGCGGGGACACATGCAGACACTTAAGGTCGATCTAGGCGAGCGCAGCTACCCGATCCATATTGGCGAAGGTCTGTTGGACCTGCCCGAACTGCTCGCACCGCATATTGCCGGTCGGCAGGTGGCGATCATCTCCAACGAAACGGTGGCGCCGCTGTATCTGGAGCGTCTGAGCCGCAGCCTGGCGGCGTACTCGGTGATCTCGGTAATCCTGCCCGACGGCGAAGCCCACAAGAACTGGGAAACCCTGCAGCTGATTTTCGATGGCCTGCTGCGCGCACGGCATGACCGCCGCACCACCGTGGTCGCCCTGGGCGGCGGTGTGATCGGCGACATGGCCGGCTTCGCGGCCGCCTGTTACCAGCGTGGCGTGGACTTTATCCAGGTGCCGACCACGCTGCTGTCTCAGGTCGATTCGTCGGTGGGCGGCAAGACCGGCATCAACCATCCGCTGGGCAAGAACATGGTCGGCGCGTTCTATCAGCCGCAGGCCGTGCTGATCGACACGGCCACCCTCAACACCTTGCCACCCCGCGAGCTGTCGGCGGGCCTGGCGGAAGTCATCAAGTACGGGCTGATATGCGACGAGCCCTTCCTGACCTGGCTGGAAGAACACATGGACGCCCTGCGCGCCCTCGACCAGGTGGCACTCACCGAGGCAATTTCCCGCTCCTGCGCAGCCAAGGCGCTGGTGGTGAATGCCGACGAACGGGAGTCCGGTGTACGGGCTACCCTGAACCTGGGTCATACCTTCGGCCATGCGATCGAAACCCACATGGGCTATGGTGTGTGGCTGCATGGGGAAGCCGTCGCGGCTGGCACAGTGATGGCATTGGAGATGTCGCAGCGCCTGGGCTGGATCAGCGCCCAGGAGCGTGATCGCGGGATCCGTCTGTTCCAGCGCGCCGGTTTGCCGGTGATTCCGCCGTCCGAGATGACCGAAGCGGATTTCCTGGAGCACATGGCAATAGACAAGAAAGTGATCGACGGTCGGCTGCGGCTGGTGCTGTTGCGCCACATGGGCGAAGCGGTGGTGACCGACGATTATCCGAAAGAGATTTTACAGGCCACGCTGGGAGCGGATTACCGCGCCCTGGCCCAGCTTAAAGGTTAATAAGATCGCGATGACTAGTTTGCATGCCGACGAGGCGTTCCTCGGCCATTATCACTTGAGCCACGACCCTTTCGCTCCACGGGTGCCTGGTTTCAAATTCTTCCCTGCCCAGCGCAAGCCGGTACTTGGGCAATTGCACCACCTCGCGCGCTACAGTCAGTTGCTGCTGGTGGTCACGGGGCCGTTGGGCAGCGGCAAGACGTTGCTGCGCCAGGCGCTGGTCGCCAGCACCAACAAGCAATCGGTGCAGAGCGTCGTGGTCTCGGCCCGTGGCGCCGGTGATGCGGCCGGCGTGCTGCGCCAGGTGGCGCAGGCGCTGGATGTCGCCAACGCCGAGCCGAACGCGATCCTCAAGCAGGTGGTGCAACTGGGCCTGACCGGCCAGGAAGTCTATCTGCTGGTGGATGACGCCGAGCAACTCGACGAGTCCGCCCTGGAAGCATTGCTGGCGCTGGCGGCGGGTACGCCGGAAGGTCGTCCCCATGTGTTCCTGTTCGGTGAGTCGTCGCTGATCGCCGATCTGGAACAGATCAGCGGTGAGCAAGAGCTGTTCCACGTCATCGAATTGCAGCCGTACGAAGAAGAAGAGACCCGCGAATACCTGGCTCAGCGCCTCGAAGGTGCAGGGGCCGGTATCGAACTTTTCTCCGCTGCGCAGATCTCTGATATTCACGAAAGCTCCGATGGCTGGCCTGGCAACATCAATCAGGTTGCCCGCGATGCAATGATCGAAGCCATGATTGCCAGCCGCTCTGCGGTCAAGCGTCCAAAGATGGGGTTCACTATGCCTAAGAAGCACGTATTGGCTATTTCCGCCGTTGTCGTGGTCGCCGTTGCCGCCGCCTGGTTGATTCCAGGCCGCAGCAAGGCGCCGACCACCGCTGGCGCGCCAACCGAACAGGCGCAGTTGCCACTGGGCAAGCCCACGCCAAATGTCGAATTTGCCAACTCCGGCCAACCGACCAACCTGCCGATGGTCGGCCAACCGGTCATGCGCGGCCCGCTGGCTGAGGAAGCCGGTGGCATCTCCGAAGGCGACGACGGTGTGCCGGTGGAAGGCTCCAGCGCCACGCCGCCAACCGTGACGACCACCGCGCCGCCTGCGGGCGTACCGGCAGG
>NZ_CVTU01000084.1:18667-52809 GCF_900004965.1 Pseudomonas sp. 44 R 15 | reverse complement strand
TGAGGTGGTCAACTTTTTCCGGACACCTCAATCGGTGTTTTCAGGCTGTTTGCCGCTCGTACTGATTGGGCGGCAAATAGTCTAACGATGAATGCATTCGTCGTTCATTGTAGAACCGCACAATGTAATCCGTGACGTCCCTGATTGCTTCATCATGATTGGCATAGTCCTTCCTCCAAACACGCTCCATCTTCAGGTTCAAGAAGAAACGTTCCATGACTGCGTTGTCCCAGCAGTTGCCCTTGCGGCTCATGCTGCAGCGCAAGCCATGTCGTGTCAGCATGGCTTGGTAAGTAGCGCCTGCATACTGGCTGCCCCGATCTGAGTGCGCGATCAGACCCGGTTTAGGCTGCCTCTGTGTGATGGCTAGTTGCATAGCACTGCACACCAACTCTGCGCGCATATGCGGAGCCATGGACCAGCCTACGATCTTGCGTGAATACAAATCCATGACAGCCGCCAAGTACAGCCAGCCGCTTCGAGTGCGAATATAAGTGATGTCAGCAACCCATGATTGGTTGATCTGCTCGGGGTTAAACTGGCGGTTGAGCAGGTTCTCAGCTACCGGGAAATTATGATTACTGTTGGTGGTATGAACGAACTTGCGCTTCCAGATCGGGCGTAAATCCTGTTGTTTCATCAGCCGACGGACCTTGTGCCGCCCAATGGATACGCCATCGCTACGCAGTGCTTTCATCACCCGACGACTGCCATAACAGTGCTCATTGGTCATGAACGTAGCTTTGACCTGAGCTGCAACCGGACAGACAGCTTTTGGCTTAAAAGACCGCTGACGAGCTTCATAGAACCCCGAACGGCTGATCCGCAAAACCCGGCAGATACGTATTACCGGGTAGGCCTTGCATTGCATTTGGTGAACCAATTGGTGGATCACTTCAATTCGCGGGCAAAGAAGGCCGTAGCTTTTTTTAATATATCGTTGTCAGTCTTCAGCTCGCGGATCTGCTGCTCAAGCTGACGAATACGCTGTTGCTCGCTGGTTAACGGTTTACCAATCCCTGTACCACCTAACTGCTCGGCTTGGTACTGCTGGACCCAGCGGCGCACGGCAGTGTCACTCAAGTCTAAATCGGTACAAACGGAGTTCACGCTCAGGCCTTGGTCAACAATCATCTTGCAGACTCTTAGCTTGAAAGCGGCGTCGAATTTTCTGTACTTCTTGGTCATGGAATACTCCTCAATAGGTGTAGTTTCACCTATTGAGGTGTCCGGGACTATTAGACCAGCTCAGCAAGCCCCCTCCCACATTTGGACCTGCAGTGTCTTGGAGGGCGTATTCCAGGCCCCGCCCGGCAGCAGCCACTAGGCAAGCGCCCCGTCAGCCGCTACATTGGCCGACTTGCGCCTGCCTTTCAGGCCCGCTTTCCCCCTATTGAACATACGGAACCTGCAAAACCCCATCATGGACCCTTCCCCTGGCATCACCCTCGCGACACTTTTCGCCGATTTCGGCATGATTCTTTTTGCACTGGTCCTGGTACTGCTCAACGGCTTCTTCGTTGCCGCGGAATTTGCCATGGTCAAACTGCGCTCGACCCGGGTCGAGGCCATCGCCCACACCAACGGCTGGCGCGGGCAGATCCTGCGCACCGTGCACAGCCAGCTCGACGCCTACCTGTCGGCCTGCCAGCTGGGTATCACCCTCGCCTCCCTGGGCCTGGGCTGGGTCGGTGAACCGGCGTTTGCGCACATCCTCGAGCCGTTGCTGGGCGCGGTAGGCGTCGAGTCGCCGGAGGTGATCAAGGGCGTGTCGTTCTTTGCCGCCTTCTTCGTGATTTCCTACCTGCACATTGTGGTCGGCGAGCTGGCCCCCAAATCCTGGGCCATCCGCAAACCCGAATTGCTGTCGCTGTGGACCGCCGTGCCGCTGTACCTGTTCTACTGGGCGATGTACCCGGCGATCTACCTGCTCAACGCCAGCGCCAACGCAATCCTGCGCATCGCCGGCCAAGGCGAGCCCGGCCCGCATCACGAACACCATTACAGCCGCGAAGAGCTCAAGCTGATCCTGCACTCCAGCCGTGGTCAGGACCCGAGCGACCAAGGCATGCGCGTACTCGCCTCCGCCGTGGAAATGGGCGAACTGGAAGTGGTGGACTGGGCCAACTCCCGGGAAGACCTGGTCACCCTGGATTTCAACGCCCCACTCAAGGAAATCCTGGCGCTGTTCCGTCGCCACAAATTCAGCCGTTACCCGGTGTATGACGCCGTGCGCAACGAGTTCGTGGGCCTGTTGCATATCAAGGACCTGCTGCTGGAGCTGGCGGCCCTGGACCATATCCCCGAGTCGTTCAACCTGGCCGAACTGACCCGCCCGCTGGAGCGCGTGTCGCGGCACATGCCGTTGTCGCAGTTGCTGGAGCAGTTCCGCAAAGGCGGCGCGCACTTCGCCCTGGTGGAAGAAGCCGATGGCAAGATCATTGGCTACCTGACCATGGAAGACGTGCTGGAAGTGCTGGTCGGCGATATCCAGGATGAACACCGCAAGGCCGAACGCGGCATCCTCGCCTACCAGCCGGGCAAGCTGCTGGTGCGTGGCGACACGCCGCTGTTCAAGGTCGAACGCCTGCTCGGCATCGACCTGGACCACATCGAGGCCGAAACCCTGGCGGGCCTGATCTACGACACCTTGAAACGGGTGCCGGAAGAGGAAGAAGTGCTGGAGGTTGAAGGCTTGCGGATCATCATCAAGAAGATGAAAGGGCCGAAGATCGTGCTGGCCAAGGTGCTGATGCTGGATTGACTACCAATGTGGGAGGGGGCAAGCCCCCTCCCACATTGGTCAGGCGGTGCTCTGTAGATCACGCACCCGGCACAAAGTGCTTCTGCGCGGTGCCACGGGCGATCAGGCGGGAGATGTAGTCCAGCTTCTGCGCATCCTGGTCGATAAACCGGAAGGTCAGTTGCAGCCAGTCGCTGTCGGGCCTGGGCTCGTAGGCAACGATGGCGTGCAGGTAGCCATTGAGGCGTGCCACTTCAGCGTTCTCGCCCTGTTCGAGGTCGAGCACGGCGCTTTCCAGGACCTGGGGCAGGACCTCACCGCGACGCACCACCAACAACGCCTCCTTGATGCTCAGCGCCTTGATCACGCATTGCTGGGTGCCGCTGGACAGGCGCAACTGGCCCTGGCCACGGCCGCTGGCGGGCGATGCGGCCGGGACAGCGGCAACAGGCGCGCTGTTGAGCAGGCCTTTATTCGGGGCAGCCGCCACCGGCGCCGACTTGACCGCTTCGGGCTTGCCACCGGTCAGTGCGCTCAGGGAGTCGTTGCCGAACGCCGAGCTCATCTTGGTCGGCGCGCTGGCGATCAACGCGTCGAGGCGGCCGATCTTGTGCAGGGCCTGCTTGACCTTGTTCAGCAACTGTTCGTTGGTGAATGGCTTGCTGACGTAACCGGACACGCCGGCCTGGATGGCCTGCACCACGTTTTCCTTGTCACCCCGGCTGGTCACCATCACGAACGGCATGGCCTTCAGGTGGGCTTGCTCGCGGCACCAGGTCAACAGCTCAAGCCCGGACATCTCCGGCATTTCCCAGTCGCACAGCACCAGGTCGAAGGTCTCGCGCATCAGAATGGATTGCGCCTTCTTGCCGTTCACCGCATCTTCGATCTTGATCCCCGGGAAGTAGTTGCGCAGGCACTTCTTCACCAGGTCGCGAATAAACGAGGCGTCATCCACCACCAACACACTGACTTTACTCATCGACCCTTCATCCTATAAAACCTTGGCTGGCAGCACGCCCATGATGGCATTTTGCCAAAACTCTGCAGTCACGTTAGGACTTATTACGCCCCGTCCGCAATCAATTCCGCTCGCCACAAACGAAAACGCCCGACCAATGGCCGGGCGTTAATTTCTCGGGCAACCTTACTTATCGTCAGATTCGCCCGGAACATTAGGGATAAGATCAGCGCTGCCTTCAACTTCGGCTTTCATGCGCTTGAGGCCCATGTGCCGAACGTCGGTGCCGCGTACCAGGTAAATCACCAATTCCGAGATATTGCGCGCGTGGTCGCCGATGCGCTCCAGCGAGCGCAGCACCCAGATGATGCTCAAGACGCGCGAGATAGAGCGCGGGTCTTCCATCATGTAGGTGGCCAGCTCACGCAAGGCGGTCTTGTATTCGCGATCGATGACTTTGTCGTACTGGGCCACCGACAGCGCCAGGTCCGCATCGAACCGCGCAAACGCGTCGAGGGCATCGCGCACCATGTTGCGCACCTGGTCGCCGATGTGGCGCACTTCCACGTACCCACGCGGCGCTTCGCCTTCTTCGCACAGCTGGATGGCGCGGCGGGCGATTTTGGTGGCTTCGTCGCCGATACGCTCGAGGTCGATCACCGACTTGGAGATGCTGATGATCAAACGCAGGTCGGAAGCCGCGGGCTGGCGGCGGGCCAGGATGCGCAGGCATTCCTCATCGATGTTGCGTTCCATCTGATTGATCTGGTCATCGATCTCACGCACCTGCTGGGCCAGGCCCGAATCGGCCTCGATCAGCGCGGTGACCGCATCGTTGACTTGCTTCTCCACCAGGCCGCCCATCGCCAGGAGGTGGCTGCGCACTTCCTCGAGCTCGGCGTTGAACTGCGCGGAGATGTGGTGGGTAAGGCCTTCTTTGCTAATCATGTTGGCGTCCTTGGAGCGTCCGGTAAGGTGCGGAGAACCGCAGCGTCAGTGCAATCAGAACCACGGCTTCCTAGCCGTAGCGACCGGTGATGTAGTCTTCGGTCTGCTTTTTCGCCGGATTGGTGAACAGGGTATCGGTATCGCCGAACTCCACCAGCTTGCCCATGTACATGAATGCGGTGTAATCGGACACCCGCGCGGCCTGCTGCATGTTGTGGGTCACGATGACGATGGTGAACTTGGACTTGAGTTCGTAGATCAGCTCTTCGACCTTGAGCGTGGAGATCGGGTCGAGGGCCGAGCACGGTTCGTCGAGCAGCAGCACTTCAGGCTCCACGGCGATGGTACGGGCGATGACCAGACGCTGTTGCTGACCACCGGACAAACCAAGGGCCGACTCGTGCAGGCGATCCTTGACCTCGTCCCACAGCGCTGCGCCCTTGAGCGCCCACTCGACCGCTTCGTCGAGGATGCGTTTTTTGTTGATGCCCTGGATGCGCAGGCCGTAGACCACGTTTTCATAGATGGTCTTGGGGAACGGGTTGGGCTTCTGGAACACCATGCCCACGCGGCGACGCAACTCGGCCACGTCTTCGCCCTTGCGGTAGATGTTGGTGCCGTAGAGGTTGATGGCACCTTCCACGCGGCAACCGTCCACCAGGTCGTTCATGCGGTTGAACGTGCGCAGCAACGTGGACTTGCCGCAGCCGGACGGGCCGATGAAGGCGGTCACGCGCTGCTTGGGGATGTTCATGCTGACGTCGAACAGCGCCTGCTTGTCGCCGTAGTAGAGACTCAGGCCCGGCACTTCGATGGCCACGGTTTCCTGGGCCAGGCTCAGGCTTTGCTTGTCGCGTCCCAGGGCCGACATGTTGATGCCGTGGGAATGGGTTTCGTGTTGCATGGGATGCTCCCTGTGCTACCAATTCATTTCATTGAACCGCCGGGGGCGGCTTACTCAAATTCTGTGTATGGCGCGGTCCAGTGTGGGAGGGGGCTTGCCCCCGATGGCGGTGTGTCAGCTTGCACATGTGTTTCTGATACACCGCTATCGGGGGCAAGCCCCCTCCCACATTGGATCGTGTCAGCTGTCCAGCGCTTTGTATTTCTCGCGCAGGTGGTTACGAATCCACACCGCCGACAGGTTGAGCGTGGCGATTACCATCACCAGCAGCAGGGCGGTGGCGTAGACCAGCGGTCGCGCCGCTTCGACGTTGGGGCTCTGGAAGCCGACGTCATAGATATGGAAGCCCAGGTGCATGATCTTCTGGTCTAGGTGAAGGTACGGGTAGTTGCCGTCCAGCGGCAGCGACGGGGCCAGCTTCACCACGCCGACCAGCATCAACGGCGCCACTTCACCGGCGGCACGGGCCACGGCGAGGATCATGCCGGTCATCATCGCCGGGCTGGCCATCGGCAGCACGATCTTCCACAGCGTTTCCGCCTTGGTCGCGCCGAGCGCCAGGGACCCTTCGCGCACGGTGCGAGGAATCCGCGCCAGGCCTTCTTCGGTGGCCACGATCACCACCGGCACCGCCAGCAATGCCAGGGTCAGCGAGGCCCAGAGCAGCCCCGGCGTGCCGAAGGTCGGCGCCGGCAGGGCTTCGGCGAAGAACAGCCGGTCCACCGAGCCACCCAGTACGTACACGAAAAAGCCCAGGCCAAACACGCCGTAGACGATGGCCGGCACGCCCGCCAGGTTGTTGACCGCGATGCGGATGATCCGCGTCAGGGTGTTCTGCTTGGCGTACTCACGCAAGTACACCGCCGCCAGCACGCCGAACGGCGTGACGATCATCGCCATGATCAGGGTCATCATCACGGTGCCGAAGATAGCCGGGAAGATCCCGCCTTCGGTGTTGGCTTCCCGTGGGTCGTCGCTCAAGAACTCCCAGACCTTGCTGAAGTAGAAGCCGATCTTGGTCAGGGTGCCCATGGCGTTCGGCTGGTAGGCGTGCACCACCTTGCCGATACCTATTTCGATTTCCTTGCCGTTGCCGTCCCGGGCCGTCAGCGCGTCGCGGTTGAATTGGGCGTGCAGGTCGGCCAGGCGCGCTTCGATGTCCTGGTAGCGGGCATTCAGTTCGGCGCGGTCGGCGTCCATGTCAGCCTGGGCGGCGGCGTCAAGCTTGCCTTCCAGCTCCAGCTTGCGACCGTGCAGGCGAACGCGCTCCAGCCCGGCGTTGATCGCGCCGATATCGGTTTTTTCCAGGCTCTTGAGCTGGGCGGCGAGCTTGTTGACGCGCTCCACACGGGCTTGCAACTCCGGCCACGCGGCCTCGCCTTCGGCGATGATCTTGCCATCCTGCTTGACGTTGACCAGGGTGCCGTAGAAGTTGCCCCATTCACGCCGCTCGATGGTCATCAACTGCACCGGCCTGGTCTGGTCCTTCAACCATTCGCCGACGATCCAGGTGAAGTCATTGCCGTTCAAGTCGCGGTTGCCGACCTTGATCAGCTCGCGGGTCATGAACTCCGGGCCCTCGTCGGGCACCGGCAGGCCGGCGCTTTTCAGGCGCTCGCGCGGCACTTCTTCCTTCTGCACCACTTCGCCGATGACGATATGGTTGGCCTGGCCCGGTACGCTGTAATTGGCCTGGATCAGGTCGGCCGGCCAGAAATGGCCCAGACCGCGCACCGCAATCACCGCCAGCAAACCAATGGTCATGATGACCGCGATGGACACTGCGCCACCGCTGATCCAGACGCCGGGGGCGCCGCTCTTGAACCATCCATTCAGGGAGTTCTGTTTCACAGACTTCTACCTTTCTTAAAGCGACGAGTATTTCTTGCGCAGACGCTGACGGATCAGCTCGGCGAGGGTATTCATGATGAACGTGAACAGCAGCAGCACCAGCGCCGAGAGGAACAGCACGCGGTAGTGACTGCCGCCCACTTCCGACTCGGGCATTTCCACTGCGACGTTGGCCGCCAGGGTGCGCAGGCCTTCGAACAGGTTCATCTCCATCACCGGCGTGTTACCGGTGGCCATCAGCACGATCATGGTCTCGCCCACGGCGCGGCCCATGCCGATCATCAGCGCGGAGAAGATGCCCGGGCTGGCAGTCAGGATCACTACGCGGGTCATGGTCTGCCAGGGCGTGGCACCGAGGGCCAGGGAGCCCAGGGTCAGGCCGCGCGGCACACTGAACACGGCGTCTTCGGCGATGGAGTAGATGTTCGGGATGACCGCAAAACCCATGGCCAGGCCGACCACCAGGGCGTTGCGCTGGTCGTAGGTGATGCCCAGGTCATGGGAAATCCACATGCGCATGTCGCCGCCGAAGAACCAGGTCTCCAGGTACGGGCTCATGTACAGCGACAGCCAGCCCACGAACAGGATCACCGGGATCAGGATCGCGCTTTCCCAGCCATCCGGCACCCGCAGGCGGATCGACTCAGGCAAACGGCTGAACACAAAGCCGGCCACCAGGATGCCAATCGGCAACAGCATCAGCAGGCTGAAAATCCCCGGCAGATGCCCTTCCACATAAGGCGCCAGGAACAGGCCGGCGAAGAAGCCGAGGATCACCGTGGGCATCGCTTCCATCAATTCGATCACCGGCTTGACCTTGCGGCGCAGGCTCGGGGCCATGAAGTAAGCGGTGTAGATCGCGGCGGCTACAGCCAGCGGTGCGGCGAGCAGCATCGCGTAGAACGCGGCTTTCAACGTACCGAAAGTCAGCGGCGCCAGGCTCATCTTGGGTTCGAAGTCGGTGTTGGCGGCGGTCGATTGCCAGACGTACTTGGGCTCGTCGTAGTTCTCGTACCAGACCTTGCTCCACAGCGCGCTCCACGACACTTCCGGGTGCGGGTTGTCGAGCAGCAACGGTTGCAGCTTGCCACCGGCTTCGACGATGACGCGGTTGGCCCGTGGCGACAGGCCGAACACGCCTTGGCCGTCAACCACTGGATCGACCAGCAAGGTACGGTGCGCGGTGCTATGGAACACGCCGAACTGGCCGGAAGCGTCGAGGGCGGTGAAGCCTTTGCGACGCTCTTCGGCGGTAATTTCCACGATGGGCGCAGTGCCCATCTGGAAGGTACGGATCTGCTTGAGGCGTTGCTCGCCGTCCGGATCGCGGGCCATGAACCACTGGGCCAATCCGCCCTTGGAGTTACCGATGATCAGCGAGATGCCGCCCACCAGCTGGGTGCTGGCGGTGACTTCGGCATTGCCGTCTTCCAGCAGCTTGTAGCGACCGTTGAGACTCTTGTCGCGCAGGCTGAACACATCGGCCAGGGCGCGACCGTTGATCACATACAACCATTGCTGGCGCGGGTCGATGAAGATCGCCTTCACCGGCTCGGTCATTTGCGGCAGTTCGACACGTTTCTGCTCGCTGGTGACTTCGCCGGTCATCATGTTTTCTTCGCGGCTCAGGGTCAGCACGTTCAAGTGCGAACCGGCCGAGCCTGCAACCACCAGCGACGAATCCGTGGCATTGAGGGCGACGTGCTCCAACGGGCGGCCGGTATCGTCGAGCACGATAGGCGTTTCACCGTAGGGGTACTCAATCGCAGGCGTGATGGTTTTCTTGCCGTCCGGGTATGACACCTTATAGGTGTGACGGAACACCAGGGACTGGCCATTGGACAAGCCGAGGATCACCAGCGGGCTGCCCGGCTGGTCTTCACCAATCGACGCTACGCTCGCGCCTGCCGGCAGCGCCAGGTCGACACGCTTGAGTTCGGCACCGGTAGTGACATCGAAGAACAGTGCCTGGCCCTTGTCGGAAACCCGCATGGCGACCTGGTTCTGTTCTTCCAGAGAAATCATCAGCGGCTTGCCGGCGTCCTGGATCCAGGCCGGTGTGAGCGCTTCTTCCTTGGTCAGCGAAGCACCCTGGAACAACGGCGCGACCACATAGGCGAGGAAGAAGAAAATCAGGGTGATTGCGCCGAGAACGGCGAGGCCGCCGACCAGCACATACCAACGAGTCAAACGGTCTTTGAGCGCGCGAATGCGGCGCTTGCGTTGCAGCTCAGGCGTATTGAAATCAATTCGCTTGGGGGGAGAAGTTGTCGTCATGGTGGAATTGGCCAGATCATTCATGCGCACACCCTAGCGATCCTGTATGACAGAAAGATGACAATGCAGTGACGCAGGAAATCCGCCGCGAAGCATAGCTGGCAGCGGACTTGAAATTAGGAGTTTCTGTAGGAGCGAGCTTACTCGCGAAGATCGTCAACGATAACGCGTCGTTTCTGAATAACCACGGTGCCCTATCGTTTTTCGCGAGCAAGCTCGCTCCTACAGAAAGGCTGGTTTTACCCAGCCCAGCTACTTAGTTGCCTTCTTTCAGACCCAGGTCAGCCAGGGCCTTGGCGGCAACTTTGGCTGGCAGCGGGATGTAACCGTCTTTCACGACAACTTCCTGGCCCTGTTTGGACAGCACCAGTTTCACGAACTCGGCTTCCAGCGGTGCCAGAGGCTTGTTCGGGGCTTTGTTGACGTAAACGTAGAGGAAACGCGACAGCGGGTATTTGCCGTTCAGGGCGTTTTCTTCGCTGTCCTCGATGAACTCAGTGCTGCCTTTCTTGGCCAGGGCCACGGTCTTCACGCTGGCGGTCTTGTAGCCGATGCCCGAGTAACCGATGCCGTTCAGCGAGGAGCTGATGGACTGCACGACCGAGGCCGAGCCAGGCTGTTCGTTCACGTTAGGCTTGTAGTCGCCTTTGCACAGGGCTTCTTCCTTGAAGTAGCCGTAGGTGCCGGATACCGAGTTACGGCCGAACAGTTGAACCGGCTTGTTGGCCAGGTCGCCAGTCACGCCCAGGTCGCCCCAGGTTTTCACGTCGGCTTTAGCGCCGCACAAGCGCGTCGAGGAGAAGATCGCGTCGACCTGTTCCATGGTCAGGTGCTGGATCGGGTTGTCCTTGTGCACGAATACCGCCAGGGCATCCACGGCTACCGGGATAGCGGTTGGCTTGTAGCCGTACTTCTGCTCGAAGGCCGCCAGTTCGGTGTCCTTCATCTTGCGGCTCATCGGGCCCAGGTTGGAGGTGCCTTCAGTCAGCGCAGGTGGCGCGGTGGCAGAGCCGGCCGCTTGAATCTGGATGTTGACGTTCGGGTATTCCTTTTTATAACCCTCGGCCCACAAGGTCATCAGGTTTGCCAGGGTATCGGAACCGACGCTGGACAGGTTGCCCGACACACCAGTGGTCTTGACGTAAGCCGGGATCGCCGGGTCAACGCCAGCAGCCACCGCGTTGGCGGTCGCGACGCCAGCAGCGACAAATGTCATTGCCGCCATCAAACGTTTCAGTTTCATGCCTTGCTCCTAGCAGATAGGGATAGTTGGATCGGGGCCAAGTATCGAGAGGCCGTGTGAACACTCTATGTCTGCAATGTGACAGTTAGATGAAAGGCCACTATTGGGGGGAGGATTTGCACGACGCTCGCGTATTGCGGCAGCGGGGGGACGCAGAGCGTCCCAGGCGGCATTCCCACGCGGGAGCGTGGGAACGATCAACGATCAAGCTCAGCGGGAACGCTTCCACAGATACCCGCCCACCACCATCCCCATCACACACAGGGCGGCGACATAGTAGGACGGGCCCATCGGGCTTTCCTTCATCAGCAGTGACACCGCCAATGGCGTCAGCCCGCCAAACACGGCGTAGGCCACGTTGTAGGAGAACGACAGGCCGCTGAAACGCACCACCGGTGGGAAGGCTTTAACCATCACGTAGGGCACCACACCGATGGTGCCGACAAACAGGCCGGTCAAGGCGTACAGCGGGAACAGCCAGTCCGGGTGGGCCATGAGGCTGTGGTACAGCGTCCAGGAAGTGGCCAGCAGCAACGCGCAACCGGTGACCAGCACACGCCCGGCACCAAAGCGGTCGGCCAGGGCACCCGAGGCAATGCAACCCAGGCTCAGGGTCACGATGGCCAGGCTGTTGGCCTGCAACGCAACCGTGGGGCTGAAGTGGTAGACGGTCTGCAGCACGGTCGGGGTCATCAGGATGACTACCACGACGCCGGCCGACAGCAGCCAGGTCAGCAGCATCGACAGCACGATGGCGCCACGATGGTCACGCAGTACCGCGCGCAACGGCAGTTCGGCGGCCAGGGTCTTGCGTTGCTGCATCTCGGCGAAGATCGGTGTTTCATGCAGCCAGCGGCGCAGGTACACCGACAGCAGGCCGAAGACACCGCCGAGCAGGAAGGGGATTCGCCAGGCGTAATCGGAAACCTGCTCCGGGGTATAGGCCGTATTAATCGCGGTGGCTACCAGCGAGCCCAGCAGAATACCGGCGGTGAGGCCGCTGGTGAGGGTGCCGCAGGCGTAGCCGATGTGACGTGGCGGGACGTGTTCGGAGACGAATACCCAGGCGCCGGGTACCTCGCCGCCAATCGCCGCGCCCTGGATCACGCGCATCAACAGCAGCAGGAGCGGTGCCCACAGGCCGATCTGCGCGTAGGTCGGCAGCAGCCCCATGATCAAGGTCGGCACGGCCATCATGAAGATGCTCAGGGTGAACATTTTCTTGCGGCCCAGCAGGTCGCCGAAGTGCGCCATGATGATGCCGCCCAGCGGGCGAGCCAGGTAGCCGGCGGCGAAGATGCCGAAGGTCTGCATCATGCGCAGCCATTCGGGCATGTCGACGGGGAAGAACAGTTTCCCGACCACAGTGGCGAAAAATACGAAAATGATGAAGTCGTAGAATTCCAGCGCCCCGCCCAAGGCAGACAGCGACAGGGTTTTGTAGTCGTTGCGGGTCAGCGGGCGCGACGGTTGCGCACTGCTTGCGGGCACGGAGGACATGGCAAGGCTTCTCTTATAGTAATCAGCGTAAAGGACTGCACGCCCATGACTTGCGGCGGGTCTGGCAAGATAGCAAATCGCCTGAAAAAGCACAGCGCTATGAAAACAGTTGCGCGCAAAAGCCCCGATACAGCGTCTATTTACCGACCAAATGAGCCTCAGGTGGTCGTCGTCGCGCCAGCGTCCCGATATACTCGCCCGTGCAAGCGCAGGAACCCCAGTCTTGACGGGCTGCTGTGCCAAAACGTTGTTGGGCGCCATCCAGCCGATTTGGCAGAGTTTCCCTTTAGTTCGCCTTACGAGAAACGCATCGAGCGGTGTATGTTGGTGCTGAAACGTTTTTCCAGAAGACGGCTATCCACTTGAAATACCCATGAAGCGTCACGGGTCAGAGGCCCTCGGCATGATCGAACTCGAACAAGAAGATCCTATCCCGCAAGGCGATCTCGCCCTGCAAATCACTGCACTTCCACGTGAAACCAACGGTTTTGGCGATATCTTCGGTGGCTGGCTGGTCGCGCAGATGGACCTGGCCGGCACGGCAATGGCCAGCAAGGTGGCCGGCGGACGTGTAGCCACCGTGGCCATTGATCGCATGGCATTCCTGGTCCCGGTCGCGGTGGGCGCGCAGTTGTCCTTCTATACCCAGGCCCTGGAAATCGGCCGCAGCTCGATCCAGATGATGGTCGAAGTGTGGAGCGACGACCCGCTGTCCAGCGAATGGCGCAAGGTGACAGAGGCGGTGTTCGTGTTCGTCGCCATCGACGGCAGCGGCCGCACGCGCTCGGTTCCGTCGCGCGCGCGTTAAACCTCATCGGGGTTTCACGGTCAATTGCCCCATTGCCCATTGCCTGCCATTGAGAGAGCTTTGTTATGCCGACGCCCCACGTTGAAACCGTGAAAATCGACGAGCTGGACTGCTGGCGCATCCGCCACAACGGCGCCGAATTGATGGTGGCCCAACAGGGCGCGCATCTCTTCAGTTACCAGCGCGATGGCGAGCAGCCGCTGATCTGGCCGAACCCCGAGGCGGTGTTCAAGCAGGGCAAAGGCATTCGTACCGGCGTCCCGGTGTGCTGGCCGTGGTTTGGTGTATTCGAGCGCAACCCGCAGAGCGTCAAGGCGATGCGTCAAAGCGATCAGCCGGCCGGCGCCCACGGTTTTGTGCGGACGGCGTTGTGGGAATTAGCCGCAACCAGGCTTGAAGGCCAGGCGTTGCGGGTGGACCTTGCGCTGCCTGTACCGGCAGGCGGTTTTCCTGGCTGGCCTCATCAGGTCGACCTGACGTTGAGCCTGGTGCTGGACGACCAGCTGCATATCCACCTCACCAGCCATAACCGCGGCACTGACACCGTGACCTTCAGCCAGGCATTGCACACCTACTTCGCCGTCAGCGATGTGCGCAACGTGCAGGTCGAAGGCGTGGAGGGGGCGACCTATATCGATACCGCCGATGGCTGGACCGAGAAAACCCAGTCCGGCCTGCTGCACTTCAGTGCCGAGACTGACCGTATCTACCTCGATACACCGGCCCGCCTGAGCATCCTCGACAAGGACTGGCAGCGTCGCATCCAGCTCACCAGCGAAGGGTCGAAATCGACCGTGATCTGGAACCCGTGGACCGAACGCGCCAAGGCCTTCGATGACATGGCCGACGATGGCTGGCAGGGGATGTTGTGCATCGAGACGGCGAATGTGCTGGACGATGTGGTGGCGTTGGCACCCGGCGAAAGCCACACCCTGGGCGTGAGCATCGCCAGCATTCCTTTGTAAACCCAATCAAAAATGTGGGAGGGGGCAAGCCCCCTCCCACATTGTTATGTGTTGGCTGTTAGAGATCGGACTCCTTCACCACCCGCACCTTCCCTGCATCCAGCGCATACGCCGCGTCCGCCAGGTCGTTATTCACCTTCTCCACCTTCAAGGTTCCGGTCACCCACAGCGGCGTGTAGATATCATCCAGCTTCAGCCCCTTGGGATAGCGCACCAGCACCAGTTGGTTGGGCGGCGGTGGCGGCACATGGATACACGCGCCGGGGTACGGCACGAGAAAGAACAGGGTGCTGCGGCCCTTGGCATCGGTTTCCAACGGCACCGGGTAGCCGCCGATACGGATGTGCTTGCCGTTCATGGCCGCCACGGTCTTGGTGGAATACATCACCGCCGGCAAGCCTTTGCTCTGCTTCAGGCCACCCTTGTCGGTAAAGGTGCCTTGGGCTTCGGGCGAGTTGTGATCGATCTCGGGCATGGCTTCGAGGGCTTTCTGATCCGACAGCGGCATCAGCTCGAGCCAGTCGGTTTCCGGCAGTTCGCCGGCGTGGGCCAGGCCTGAGCCCAGCAAGAGGAGAGTCAACAGGAAACGGCGCATGGAGAGGCTCGGCAAAAGTACAAGTGCCGAGCATTCTAGCCCTCTGCGCCTGCGCAGCGCAGAGGACTTTGTCGGCTGATTACTTTCTTTTGATCAGGCCGTAGATGACCAGCAGCACGATCGCACCGATCAGCGCACCGATAAAGCCTGCGCCTTGACCGGCCTGGTAGATCCCCAGCGCCTGGCCACCGTAGGTTGCAGCCAGGGAGCCGGCGATACCCAGCAGAATGGTCATGATCCAGCCCATGCTGTCGTCGCCAGGCTTGAGGAAACGCGCCAGCAGGCCGACGATCAAGCCGATAAAGATGGTTCCAATGATACCCATGGCATTTCCCTCTGATTGGTGTGAGTCATGCCAAAGCCTAGTCAGACTTTGGCATCCTGCAATCAGAGGGACGCCGAGCCTTAATGGTTCCCTCGACGATGCAGCTTATTGTTCGGCGATCAGCGCTTCGACCTTGAGGATCTGCGCCTGCAGGGTCGCGCGGTCCTTGCAGCGCAGGTTGGCGTGACCCACCTTGCGCCCTGCCTTGAAGGCCTTGCCGTAGTGATGCACATGGCAATCGTCGATCGCCATGACTCGCTCAACCGGCGGCACCACGCCGATGAAGTTGAGCATGGCGCTCTCGCCAACCTTGGCCGTGGAGCCCAACGGCAAGCCCGCCACCGCGCGCAGGTGGTTCTCGAACTGGCTGCACTCGGCGCCTTCGGTGGTCCAGTGCCCGGAGTTGTGCACGCGTGGGGCGATTTCGTTGGCCTTGAGACCGCCATCGACTTCGAAGAACTCGAACGCCATCACGCCAACGTAATCCAGCTGCTTGAGCACGCGGCTGGAATAATCCTCGGCCAGGGCCTGCAGCGGGTGGTCGGTGCTGGCGACGGACAGCTTGAGAATGCCGCTGTCGTGGGTGTTGTGCACCAACGGATAGAAGCGGGTTTCGCCGTCACGGGCGCGCACGGCGATCAGCGAGACTTCACCAGTGAACGGCACGAAGCCTTCCAGCAGGCACGCGACGCCGCCCAGTTCGGCAAAGGTGCCGACCACATCGGCCGCCGTGCGCAGGACTTTCTGGCCCTTGCCGTCATACCCCAGGGTGCGGGTTTTCAACACGGCCGGCAGGCCGATGCTGGCGACGGCGGCGTCCAGGTCCGCCTGGGACTGGATGTCGGCGAAGGCCGGGGTCGGGATGCCCAGGTCCTTGAACATGCTCTTCTCGAACCAGCGGTCGCGCGCGATGCGCAGGGCTTCGGCGCTCGGGTACACCGGGACGAACTGCGACAGGAACGCCACGGTTTCGGCCGGGACGCTTTCGAACTCGAAGGTCACCAGGTCAACTTCGTCGGCCAGTTGACGCAGGTGATCCGGGTCGCTGTAGTCCGCGCGCAGGTGTTCACCCAGGGCTGCCGCGCAAGCGTCCGGCGCCGGGTCCAGGAAAGCGAAGTTCATCCCCAGCGGGGTTCCCGCCAGAGCCAGCATGCGGCCCAGTTGGCCGCCACCGATTACACCGATTTTCATCAATCAACAACCTCAGGCGATGCGTGGGTCTGGATTGTCCAGCACGCTGTCTGTCTGCTCAGCACGGAATTTTTTCAGCACCGCATGAAACTGCGGGTGCTTGGCGCCCAGGATACTGGCGGACAGCAACGCGGCGTTGATCGCGCCGGCCTTGCCGATCGCCAGGGTTGCCACCGGAATGCCGGCGGGCATCTGCACGATGGACAACAGCGAATCCACGCCCGAGAGCATTGACGACTGCACCGGTACACCGAGCACGGGCAGGTGAGTCTTGGCTGCACACATGCCCGGCAAATGCGCCGCACCGCCGGCACCGGCAATAATCACCTCGATGCCACGGGATTCTGCTTCATCGGCATACTGGAACAGCAAGTCCGGGGTGCGGTGGGCGGAGACCACCTTCACTTCGTACGGAATGCCGAGTTTTTCCAGCATATCGGCGGTGTGGCTAAGGGTGGACCAATCGGACTTGGAGCCCATGATCACGCCAACCAATGCACTCATCGTCGTGCCTCTTCTCTCTGGGCGCCCGCAGGCGCGTCAAAAAACAACAAGCCACGCGGGAAATCCGGCGTGGCTTGGTGTACGAATTAAGGCCGGTTGGACCGGCCGAAGGCCGCGCAGTATACCGTAATAATCCAGATAAACAGCCCCTGGGATGACCATCTGTCTTGCCGCCCAAACCGGCGGTTTTATTGACTCAAGAGTCAGTCCAATACACCGCAAAACCCTGTGGGAGGGGGCTTGCTCCCGATGGCGGTGTGTCAGTGACATATTCAGTGCCTGACACACCGCAATCGGGGGCAAGCCCCCTCCCACATTTGCCCTGCATTGGGCCTGATACTGGGCCCGAGACTGGGCTCAGGTATTTTGCGCCGCGCCACCTTCCAGCTTGCGCCACAACAACCGCACATTCGCCTTGCGCACCAGCGCGCAGCGATACAGCCGAATCTCCAGCGGCACATGCCATTGCGCCCCGCCACACACCACCAACTCGCCGCGGGCCAGTTCCGCCCGCACGCTCAACTGCGGTACCCAGGCGATACCCAGACCTTCCAGCGCCATGCTCTTGAGGCTGTCGGCCATGGCGGTTTCATAAATGGTGGTAAAACGCAGCGCACGCTGGCGCAGCAGCAGGTTCACCGAGCGTCCGAGAAAGGCGCCGGCACTGTAGGCCAGCAACGGCACGCTGCCCTCGCCTTCCAGATCGAACAGCGGCTTGCCATCGGCATCGGCTGCGCACACCGGGAGCATTTCGGTGTTGCCCAGGTGCAGCGAGGGAAAGATCTCGGCGTCCATCTGCATCGCGGCATCCGGGTCGTAGAACGCCAGCATCAGGTCGCAGCCGCCTTCGCGCAGGGCGTGCACGGCATCGCCGACGTTGGTGGCGACCAGCCGCGTGGCGATGTTCAAACCTTCGTTGCGCAGTTGGGCGATCCAGCGCGGGAAAAAACCCAATGCCAGGGAGTGAGCCGCCGCCACCTGCATGACCTCCCCCTGCCCGCCTTCCAGATGATGCAAATGGCGCAGCACTTCACCGAGTTGTTCGACCACCGTGCGCGCGGTGACCAGGAACAATTGCCCCGCCGCCGTCAGCTCCACCGGCGTGCGTGAGCGATTGACCAGGGTCAGCCCCAGCGCCGCTTCCAGGCTGCGAATACGTCGACTGAACGCCGGCTGGGTGACAAAGCGCCGCTCCGCCGCCTGGGAAAAGCTGCGCGTCGCCGCCAGGGCACTGAAGTCTTCCAGCCATTTGCTCTCAAGGTTCATCACTGCCTCCCACGGGGAATGCACCATTTTGGCACACACGCCCGTCATGGTAACCGGGTCACATCGACATTATGCCGTTTGTGCATAGGCCAGTGCTTAACAGCATTGGCCCAAAAACTCTCAAAAGCCTAGCATTCACAGCGTTCCGGCCAGTTCCGGGTCCCTATCGAGATGATTTCCGTCATGTCCTCTGCTGCATCTTTCCGTACCGAAAAAGACCTGCTTGGCGTACTCGAAGTACCTGCCCAAGCGTATTACGGCATCCAGACCCTGCGAGCGGTGAACAACTTCCGCCTCTCGGGCGTTCCGATTTCGCATTACCCGAAATTGGTGGTCGGTCTGGCAATGGTCAAGCAAGCAGCAGCGGACGCCAACCGCGAACTGGGCCAGCTCAGCGAAGCCAAGCACGCGGCCATCAGCGAAGCGTGCGCCCGCCTGATTCGCGGCGATTTCCACGAAGAGTTCGTGGTGGACATGATTCAAGGCGGCGCCGGCACTTCCACCAACATGAATGCCAACGAAGTGATCGCCAACATCGCACTGGAGGCCATGGGCCATCAGAAGGGTGAGTACCAGTACCTGCACCCCAACAACGATGTGAACATGGCGCAGTCGACCAACGACGCCTACCCGACCGCGATCCGTCTGGGTCTGCTGCTGGGCCATGACGCGCTGCTGGCCAGCCTCGACAGCCTGATCCAGGCCTTCGCCGCCAAAGGTGTCGAGTTCGGGCATGTATTGAAAATGGGCCGCACCCAACTGCAAGACGCCGTGCCGATGACCCTCGGCCAGGAATTCCGCGCCTTCGCCACCACCCTGAGCGAAGACCTGGCCCGCCTGAAAACCCTGGCGCCGGAGCTGCTCACCGAAGTGAACTTGGGCGGCACCGCCATCGGCACCGGCATCAACGCCGACCCACGCTACCAGGCCCTGGCCGTACAACGCCTGGCCACCATCAGCGGCCAGCCGCTGGTACCGGCGGCCGACCTGATCGAAGCCACCTCCGACATGGGCGCCTTCGTGCTGTTCTCCGGCATGCTCAAGCGTACCGCGGTGAAGCTGTCGAAGATCTGCAACGACCTGCGCCTGCTGTCCAGCGGCCCACGCACCGGCATCAACGAAATCAACCTGCCGGCGCGCCAGCCAGGCAGCTCGATCATGCCCGGCAAGGTCAACCCGGTGATCCCGGAAGCCGTGAACCAGGTGGCGTTCCAAATCATCGGTAACGATTTGGCCCTGACCATCGCGGCCGAAGGCGGCCAGCTGCAACTGAACGTGATGGAGCCGCTGATCGCCTACAAGATCTTCGACTCGATCCGCCTGCTGCAACGCGCCATGGACATGCTGCGCGAGCACTGCATCGTCGGCATCACCGCCAACGAAGCGCGCTGCCGCGAACTGGTGGAGCACTCCATCGGCCTGGTCACCGCGCTGAATCCCTACATCGGCTATGAAAACGCCACCCGCATTGCGCGAATCGCCCTTGAAAGCGGTCGCGGTGTGCTGGAACTGGTGCGTGAAGAAGGCTTGCTCGACGACGCCATGCTCGACGACATCCTGCGCCCCGAAAACATGATCGCTCCACGCTTGGTCCCGCTGAAGGCCTAAGTGTTTGTTGCACCGCTCACCAGGTTGAGAGACTAGACACCTCTCACCTTTTGAGGGCCTGAAGGCTCGTTCTTCAGGCCCTTTTTTTTGCCTTGAGGTTGCTTATGACGCCTATAAAAAATCCAATATCGCACCGCTTACCCACCTCCCCTCTCACCGCTTCGCTGAAACCTTTAATCAGGCCGAGCAGACGGATCACGTTCGCCTAGGTATAGTGCCGCCCCTCTTCGTGTCAGAGATCGTCGTTAACGAGGTCCTGTACAGCGCGAAACCGCATGAATAACAACACCCGCAAAAGGATTGGGGTCGAACGTCGCGCACTGCCTGGTGCCGAGCGATGCGTCGCACCGTCCTGCGTTTGCCATTAGAAAAATCAGCGAGGAACACTCCATGCTCGAAGTCATCAACGACTTCCTCTCAGGGAAAGTACTGATCGTGCTCATTGTCGGGCTCGGCGGTTATTTCACGATCCGCTCGCGTTTCGTTCAATTGCGTCACTTTTTCCACATGTTCTCGGTGTTTAAAGACAGCCTGAAAAGCAGCTCCGGCCAACTCAGCTCGTTCCAGGCGCTGATGCTCAGCCTGGCCGGCCGTGTGGGCGCCGGTAACATCGCAGGCGTCGGCATTGCCGTGACCCTGGGTGGCCCGGGCGCCGTGTTCTGGATGTGGGTCACCGCGTTGGTGGGCATGTCCTCGAGCTTTATCGAGTGCTCCCTGGGTCAGCTGTACAAGCGCACCGATGCAGAAGGTGCCTACCGTGGTGGCCCGGCCTATTACATCCAGCACGGCCTGCACAAACGCTGGCTGGGGATGGTCATGGCGTTCCTGCTGCTGGTGACTTTCGGCTTTGCCTTCAACGGCCTGCAAGCCCACGCGGTTACCCACTCGCTGAATAATGCCTTCGGTCTCGACACCACTTACACCGGCCTCGCGCTGGCGGTGTTGCTGGGCCTGGTGTTCATTGGCGGGATCAAGCGTATTGCCTCGATCGCCGACCTGCTGGTACCGGTCAAGACGCTGGTCTACATCGCCGTGACCCTGTACGTGATCGTGCTGCAGTTCGACCACGTGCCGGCCATGCTCGCGACCATCGTCAAGAGCGCCTTCGGCCTCGACCAGGCCTTCGGTGGCCTGGTGGGCAGCGCGATCATCATGGGCGTCAAACGCGGCGTGTTCGCCAACGAAGCCGGTTTAGGCAGTGCGCCCAACGTGGCGGCGGTGGCCTCCGTGGAACACCCGATTGCCCAAGGTGTGGTGCAAGCGTTCAGCGTGTTCCTCGACACCTTCGTGATCTGCACCTGCACCGCGTTGCTGATCCTGCTGTCCGGCTTCTACACCCCGGGTTTTGAAGGCGACGGCATTGCCCTGACCCAGAACTCCCTGGCCGCCGTGGTCGGTGACTGGGGCCGCATGTTCATCTCGGTCGCCCTGGCGTTGTTCGTGTTCACCTCGATCATGTACAACTACTACCTGGGCGAGAGCAACCTGCGCTTTCTGGTCGGCAACAACCGCAAGGTACTGATGGGCTATCGCGCCTTGGTGCTGGTGCTGATTTTCTGGGGTTCGATCGAGAACCTGAGCACCGTGTTCGCCTTCGCCGACATCACCATGACCATGCTCGCGTTCGTCAACCTGTTCGCCCTGGCGTTCCTGTTCAAGATCGCCATGCGCATCCTCAACGACTACGACGGCCAGCGCGCAGCAGGCATCAAGACCCCGGTGTTCGATTCCAGCCAGTTCCCCGATCTGGACCTGGACCGCAAGGCCTGGCCGGCCAACCCGGTAAGATCCGAAGCAGCACCGTCGGCTGAACTGAGCGCCCAGGCGCAACGTTAATCACCGCCAGATGACACGCCGCCCGGCCTTGGGCATGCTCTGGGCCCGGCGGCGTTTTTCGTTCAGGAGATTTTTCATGCAAGCAGCCAACAACGTCATGGTGCTCTACACCGGCGGCACCATCGGCATGCAGGCCAGTGCCAACGGCCTGGCACCCGCTTCCGGTTTTGAGGCGCGTATGCGCGAGCAACTGGCCGACGCACCCGTGCCCACGTGGCGCTTTCGGGAGATGTCGCCGCTGATCGACAGCGCCAATATGACCCCTGCCTACTGGCAGCGCCTGCGCAGCGCCGTTGTCGAGGCCGTGGACGACGGCTGCGACGCCGTGCTGATCCTGCACGGCACCGACACCCTGGCGTACAGCGCGGCGGCCATGAGTTTTCAACTCCTCGGTCTGCCGGCACCCGTACTGTTCACCGGCTCGATGTTGCCGGCAGGCGTGCCCGACAGTGATGCCTGGGAAAACGTCAGCGGTGCGCTGACGGCACTCGGGGAAGGCCTGGCACCCGGCGTGCAATTGTATTTCCACGGCGCGCTCATGGCGCCCACCCGGTGCGCGAAGATCCGCAGCTTTGGTCGCCATCCGTTTGCCGCCTTGCAACGTAACGGCGGCGTCTCCCAAGCCGACATGATCCCCGCGGCCCTGCATTACCGCCAGCCCAAGTCTGAAGCCAGGGTCGGCGTCCTGCCGTTGGTGCCGGGTATCGCCGCCGACCTGTTGGATGCGCTGGTCGACAGCGGCCTCCAGGCGCTGGTGCTCGAATGCTTCGGCAGCGGCACCGGCCCAAGTGACAACCCGGCCTTCCTGGCCAGCCTGCAACGTGCGCAGGATCAGGATGTAGTAGTGGTTGCGATCACCCAATGCCATGAAGGCGGCGTGGAACTGGACGTCTACGAAGCCGGCAGCCGCCTGCGCGGTGTGGGCGTGCTGTCCGGTGGCGGCATGACCCGCGAGGCGGCCTTCGGCAAGCTCAACGCCCTGCTCGGGGCCGGGTTGCCGACCCGCGAAATCCGTCGCCTGGTGGAACTGGACCTGTGCGGCGAACTGAACTGAGCGGCATGTAACTTGCTCCACTTCCAGCCACCCCATGGCTGGAAGTCCCCATGCTGCACTCCCATCTCACCACCCTCAATGCCGTGTCCCTGGTGCTCAGTACCTTCGAGGCCGAAGGCTTGCCCCATTCCGCGTTATTGGCCGGCAGCGGCATCTGCGCAGCGGACTTGCGCCGCGCCGACACGCGTATCGCCACGCATCAGGAGATGCAGGTGTGCGCCAACGCCGTGGCCCTGCAGCGCGATATCGGCTTGATCGTGGGGCGGCGCATGCATGTTTCCTCCTACGGCATGCTCGGCTATGCCCTGCTCACCAGTGCCACTTTCGGTGACGCTTTGCGCCTGGCCCTGCGTTATCCGGCGCTGTTGGGAACACTCTTCGAACTGAGCCTGGAGGAAGACGACGAACGTATCTGGTTCACCGCCGGCGATTACCGCGAGAGCCCCGCACTGACGGCCTTCAATGTCGAGTTGTGCCTGGGATCGTTGAAAGTTATCTGCGACGACTTACTCGGCCATCCACTGCCCCTGTTGGGCGCTCGTTTCGAGCACGACGCGCCGGATTATCAAGCGCGTTACGTCGAGAGCTTCGATTGCCCGCTGCAGTTCCAGGCCACGGCCAATGCATTCGCCTTCGATAAACGCTGGCTTGCCCAACCCCTGCCGCTGGCCGACGCCGTGACCCACCAGGCCATGGTCGAGCGCTGCCGGAAACAGAACACCGAATTCACCGGACGCGAGGCATGGCTGGGGCGAATCCGTCAGTTGCTGGCCGCGCAACTGCACGCCGCACCCGGGCTGGAGGGCCTGGCCCGGCAAATGAACTGTTCCGCACGCACCCTGCGTCGACACTTGCACCACCTGGGCTGCAGCTATCAGGAACTGCTCGATGAGTTGCGCTTTGAACGCGCCAAACAGTTATTGGCTGACGACCTGTGGCCGATCCACCGGATAGCCGAAACGCTGGGGTTCAGCGAAACGGCCAGCTTCAGGCATGCGTTCGTACGCTGGAGCGGCGTCGCGCCGAGTCAATTTCGCGCATGACGCCCCGTTCAGGGGCCCATTGCGGACACACAGGCTGGCCATATTTATCCCCTTTTGGCCGCTCCTGCCGTTCTCATAAATCGCACCCGCCGCAAGACTGCATGCACCGACAGAGCCTGCGGAGAACAACACATGCTGACGATCTACTCGGACGATCACCACCTGCACCACGGCCGCTGTGAATTGATGGACGGGCAACTGATGCCCTGCTTTGAAATGCCCTCGCGCGCCGACCACGTGCTGCAACGCGTCAAAGACCGTGACCTGGGCCCGGTGCAGGCGCCGCAGGACTTCGGTCTGGCACCGCTGCAACGTATTCACAGCCGCGACTATCTCGACTTCTTCAAGGGCGCCTGGCAACGCTGGACCGAGTACGGCCAGGATGGCGACCTGTTGCCCTACACCTGGCCCGCGCGCACGTTGCGCCGCGTGATGCCCGCCAGCCTGCACGGCCAGCTGGGCTATTACAGTTTCGATGGAGGCGCGCCGATCACCGCCGGCACCTGGCAAGCGGCCTACAGCGCGGCGCAAGTCGCCCTCACCGCCCAGGCCGCCATCACGCAAGGCGCCCACAGTGCCTTTGCGCTGTGCCGCCCGCCCGGGCATCACGCCGCCAGCGACCTGATGGGCGGTTATTGCTACCTCAATAACGCGGCCATCGCCGCCCAGGCGTTTCTCGACCAGGGCTGCAAAAAGGTCGCCATCCTCGATGTGGACTACCACCACGGCAACGGCACGCAATCGATTTTCTACCCGCGCAGCGATGTGCTCTTCACCTCGATCCACGGCCATCCGGAGGCGGAGTTCCCATTCTTTCTCGGGTATGCCGATGAGCTGGGAGAGGGCCCGGGAGAAGGGTTCAACTTCAACTATCCGTTACCGGCCGGCGCCACCTGGGAAACCTGGAGCGACGCGCTTGAACAAGCCTGTGCCGAGATCGCGCGCTACGGTGCCGATGTCATCGTTGTCTCACTGGGCGTGGACACCTTCAAGGACGACCCCATTTCGCAATTCAAGCTCGACAGCCCGGACTACCTGGCCATGGGTCGACGCATCGCGCAGCTCGGCACGCCAACGCTGTTTGTGATGGAAGGCGGCTACGCCGTGGAAGAAATCGGTATCAACGCCGTCAACGTGCTTGAAGGTTTCGAGGAAGCAGCCCAATGAACATACTCAAATCGCTCGTCCTGTGCGTCGCGGTGGCCAGCGGCGCGGCACAGGCCGAAGAGAAAACCCTGAAGGTCTACAACTGGTTCGACTACATCACCCCCAAGGCCCTTGAGGACTTCAAGGCGCAGAACCCGTCGATCAAACTGGTGTACGACATCTTCGACACAAACGAGGCGCTGGAAGCCAAGCTGCTCACCGGCAATTCCGGCTATGACGTGGTGGTGCCGTCCAACGTGTTCCTGGCCAAGCAGATCGAAGCCGGGGTGTTCCAGCCCCTGGACCGTAGCCAGTTGCCCAACTGGAAGCACCTGGATCCCAAGCTGATGAAGCTGATCGAAGCCAACGACCCCGGCAATCAGTACGCCGTGCCCTACATGTACGGCACCATCCTGATCGGCTTCAACCCGGCCAAGGTCAAGGCGGCCCTGGGCGACGACGCGCCAGTGGACAGCTGGGACCTGATCTTCAAGGAAGAAAACATCAGCAAGCTCAAGCAGTGCGGGGTCGCGCTGCTGGATTCGCCCTCGGAGATCCTGCCGCTGGCCCTGCAGCATCTGGGCCTGGACCCCAACAGCAGCAACCCCAAGGACTACATCAAGGCCGAAGCACTGCTGATGAAAATCCGCCCGTACATCACCTACTTTCACTCCTCCAAATACATGGCCGATATCGCCAACGGCGACATCTGCGTGGCCGTGGGCTATTCCGGCAGTTTTTCCCAGGCCGCCAACCGCGCCAAGGAAGCCAAGAACGGCGTGACCGTGGATATGCGCCTGCCCAGGGAAGGCGCGCCGATCTGGTTCGACATGCTCGCCATCCCCAAGGGTGCTAAAAATCCGGGCGACGCCTACACCTTCATCAACTATTTGTTGCAACCCAACGTCATCGCACCGGTCAGCGACTTCGTCGGTTATCCCAACCCGAACAAGGACGCCACCGAGTGGGTCGACCCGGCGATACGCAACAACCCCAACCTGTACCCGACCGACGCGGCCATGACGACGCTCTATACCCTCAAGCCCCTGGAAAGCAAAGCCGAACGCGCCAGGACAAGGGCCTGGACCAAGATCAAATCCGGCACCTGAAACACCTTGATTTGACGGGCGCCTTCGCGGGCGCCGCGATTTATCTACCGTCCTCTCGGCTACGGCCATCGCTACCTTGCACCTCCTCGACGCCCGTCCAGGCCAGCGATTGCAGAGGAGCAACACATGCCCAATGACCTACATAGCACTAATCACCGCCCCCCCAGCACCTATGAACTGCTCACCCAGTTAACCAACGGGCCCACCACCCACGAGGTCGCCGCCATCACGTTGCGCTCGGCACTCCGAGACCTCTACCCCGCGCTCAATATCGACCCTGACCTGGCGATGGTGGTCAGCCCTCGCTGGCACATCGTGGGCAGTGCTGTCGAACCGGCGCCAGCCGTTATCCAGTCTCTGACCTCGGTACTGGCCAACCAGGCGCTGTCCGGCGAACGAGTGACTTACATCGATGGCGAGCACTTCCTCACGCTGCAGCCGAACGCGGCGGCGCCTGTACACCTTGAGGTGAAGATCGATGCCATCGCACGCCTGATCAACGAGTTGTCCGCCTTGCTGTTCACCGCTTTTCAGGAACAGCAGCTTAATTTCTGGAACGCCTCCAACGGCAGCACCGGGCCACGCTGGCGGACATTTTCCAACTCACTGAGAAAAGTGTGGAACGTCAACGAAGAGCAGGGCTTGGCAGAGCACGAAGCGGCCATGGCCCGTGGATTTTTCCAGGAGCCCGACCGGGCGAAGCGCGCGTCGAATGATCGCTACAAGAGTCGTGCCTACCTGGTCGATATCGACCTGCTTCGGGACGGCGAGTCCACCCACATCAGTTTTACGGACATCGCCGTACTGGTTGGCGAGCACGACAAGCGCCAAATGGTCCTGACGCACTCGCTGGTAAGCGGGTACGAAACCTTCGCGTCAGTCGAAGCATTCGGCGCCTCACTGCCGGCCCGGTTGAGTGCGCCAAAGCGCGATACCACGTTGCAGTGGCGTCTCTATGAGCCTGATGGCAATTTTTTCGACGCGCTGGCCTGCACCCTGATTGACGTGCAAATCCGCACCATCGGCAGTTACAGCCAAACCGCTGTTGATGAGCCGGCACAGGAGCAGCCACGCCCTGCCACCGTCGCCCGCATTGTGCCCAGCATCGAAGAGATGAGCGATCACCAACTCTCGAGTATCCGAGAAATTCATCAACAACTGCCCGACTGGCTGGCTTCGGCATCGGACTCGGACACCGCCGCCTATAGCCGCTACATGATCGACCTGGCCCAACTGCATGCCCACTACCAGGGCGAAACATTCCAGGACGGCATTGCGCCCATTCGGGACTATGCCCGCACACAGCTGCAAAGCCGCATCCAGTCGCATAAAGACGGTGCGCGCCTGAATCTGGACAAAATCGAGGTAGTGATCGAAAGCCCGGTGATATGGGGCACGTTCATCGTGCCGGGCAGCGTGGACATCACCCGTCGCGGCCTGATCGATCTGGCGCTGGACAACCTCACCGGCCTGCCCACCGGCAATATCACGGTGCGCTACGGCGACAATGACAATGGTGTCCCCAACTGGCTGACCTTCAGCTATGTGAAAGACCTGATCGAAGACATTGATATCGGCGAACACTACCCCGCGCTGATCAAACAGAAACTGCTCGATGAACCGGTGCAATCCAGTCACCGCCAACAGCTCTATACCAGCCATCTACGCCTGCAACTGCCGCTGCTGGCCCTGCAAATGAAAATCCGCAGGCAGGGCGCAATTGATGAGCTCGGCTACCGCTACGTTGCCGCCGTGATGCACACCGATGAACACGACCGCCACGTAGACGGGCAGCCCATTGTTATCCGCGCCCTGGCCTTCGTGCCCACCTTGCGCCCCGGCCATGAGCGCGACGTGGTCGCCAATATGTTCGTGATCGGTCCAAGGGACGCCAGCGCCGGCCCGTGCCTGCTTTATCGCCCGTTGCTGGAACCGGTGCTGATGCAATACCCGGCACGGCAAAACCTGTTGTACGCGATCAAACATGAGCGCCCCTTGCGCGAATCGGTGCTGGCCTGGCTGCCGCAGGCGCAGAGCTTCAACTACGCCCAATACGTGTTTCCCGACACGTTGCCCTCGCCCTGGACGGTGGTGCGTGCCCTCGTCGAGCCCCTCACCCTGCTCTACATGAGCGGCCCCGTGACCCTGGCCGATGAAGAAGTGGGCAATGACGCCCTTGCAACGCTGTTCAAGGCCAATGCCACCGCCATGATCGAACTGGCGGCCCGTCAGTCGGTGTCCAATGTACAGAAACGCTGGGCGACGTTTCGCCACACCGGCTGGCAAATATTCAACGCGGCCCTGCCATTCATGGGCCGCACCGTCGGAATTGCCGCCTGGATCTGGCAAATCATGGACGACCTGCAAGCCACCGAGGAAGCGGTAAACAAGGAGGATCAACACGCCTCATGGACCGCATTAGTGGATGTATTCCTCAACCTGGGCATGGCTCTGACCCTGCACATCGCCCTACGCCATCCCCGCCCGCCGGGACAGTTCGGTGCGCCGAAGATCGAAACTGAATCCGAGTCGACAATGATCGACACCGCCGGTAAACCACCTGTTGCCGAAAAAACATACACCGCCGTGCAACAAGCAGATATTCCCGACAACCAACTGCCCGCCAAGCATCAAGGCGCCGTACACATCCTGGGGGCCCTGGGTCATAGCCGCTTGGGCCTGGCCAGGACACTCGACAGTTTCAACGTCGCCAAACCCGACAAGCTTGGCGCGCAAAACAAAACGCGCGGGCGCCACTTGAATCTGTATCCACTTGCCGACAAATGGTATGCACCGGTTGGTGCGCGCTGGTTCGAAGTCAGGGTGGATGACAACGACAGTGTCATCATCATTGACCCGCAGGCACCCTTGCGTACGGGCCCGCCGCTGATCGGCAATCTGGCGGGCCAGTGGTTTGTCGACATCCGCTTGCGACTGCGCGGCGGCGGCCTTCGCAACCGTCAGCGTGCGGTCAAGGTCAATCAGCCTGAGCGCATTACGGCACTCATGACCCAGCTCAACGCCTTTGATGCGGTCGCCGCCAGGCAACAGCTGGACGTGCTGGAGTCACAGCCCGAACTGGACGCCGCCCCTGGCCCTTCCACGGACCTGCTGCGTACAGCGTTCATAGGTAAAGTCGACAACCGGCTGACGGCGTACGATGAGGCGATCAGTCAGCTGAAATCCTTGAGCATCATCGATGCCGTGCCCGCCTATCAGGGCAACATGAGTGAATACCTGAAGCAGCAAATACAACTGACTCAGGTAGTCATGGAACAACAACTGGTGAGCTATAAGCAGGCCCTGGAATCGTCGTTCCCAATCCTCGATGCCGAGGTGGACATTGACTATAAAAACCAGGCGCAAAGCGCGCAAAACCTGTCTACCTTGAACCTGGCAATCATCAAGCGCCTGGAGTTCATCAACGACCGTTTCAGCGATCTCAAAGTGCTGGGAGATGAAGGCGCAGCGGTCATTCAAAAAGCCCTGAGCGAATTGCCACCGCTCACCCTCGCCGAGCTCAAATCCTTGGAGATCGGCCTGGGTCGCTACTTGTGTATCGATGAAGAGCAAAGCCAGATCCCCGCCACGCTGCGAGAGCAGATGAACCAGTGCGTCGACACAGCCGAACTTAACGTTGAGAGTTTCACTGAAGTTGTGAGACGGGGCAGCGACACGTCGCTGGATGAGCGCATTGATGTGCTCAACAGCCTGGTTGAGCAATTTTCCAGTGCAGATCAACGTCTGCTGGAGCTACACGCCGACCATCCGCAGTATCTGCTGAAAACCCGCCTGCAGGGTTTTCGCCAGCAGATCGGCGGATTCAGCCAGCGCGCCATTCACGACCTGGCGCAACTGCTGCGCGAGAAAAAAGCCCTGGAACCCAAGCCCGGCAGCTCAAAGGCCTCGCACACGCCACGACGCAAGATAATCAAGACACGCTACGACGGCGTGTTAATAGCTCAACCCCGTGAGTCCGACAGTACCCTGGTCGATGTCAGGACGTCCGTGACAGGCAAGGTGCTCGCTACGTTTCATGAAAAAACCCCAGGCGTCTGGGTCAAGCGGCAAAAGGTCACCTCTGCATCGCCAGTGCCTGCCACGCTGGACCTGGATACCAGCATCAACACCGGACAAACGCTGTTGAATGCCGAGCAGGCTGAAACCCGCAAGTACCAGGGCTTCTCGCGTAAACCCTGGCACGCGCCGCAGGATATCCAGGATATGTACGAGGCCTACGCCAAACAACTGGAGGGTGCGTCAAACGACATCGAGCAAGCGCTGACCCGGCGCAATCTCACCGAAAGCGACCATACTTCCGCCGCTTCGACCAAACGCAACCTCAACGACGCAGCACAGCGGCTTTATCACCTGGGTAGAAAAACCTACATCGAGATGATCAAACACCAGCCGCCCACTGCGGCGCGGGTGGAATGGCTGCATGACCAAGGGCTGATCAGGATCACCAGAACCTTCAGCCGTCGCGCCGTCAAAGGGCCCCCAAAGGGCTATCTGGACGAGTACGAAGTACGCGATAAAGAGACCAACGCCGTGCTGTGGTACGCGCACTTTCACTACGCAACGAAAGGCGCCGCTCTTGAGAGATTCGACAAGGCCCACCTCAAGACGCGCGAACAACAGCGGCTCGGTGGCGCTCGTCAACGCACCGGCCCCAGTGACTGGGAAATGATAGAAATCCACCGCAGCAGCATCGGTGATCAACTGGCCAAGTCGCTGTTCTTCGACAGCTGATCGCCTTTTATGCCTGCCAAACCTCGCGCAAACGTGCCAGCGCCTGCGCGATGGCCGCCTCGGGCACGGCGGCAAACCCCATCAACAGGCCTGCGTGCTGGTCCGCTGGTGGGCTTGTGCCAGCCAGCCAATAGCTACTTAAACCGGTGATCTCAACCTCTACCGCACGAGCCTGCGCGAGCAACGCCTGCTCGCGGGCCAGGCTGTCCACTCGCACGGTCAAGTGCAGCCCGGCCGCAACGCTGGGCAAGGCGCCGACGCCGGGCAACCCATCGGGCCAACCGGCCAGCAAGGCGTTGCGTCGGTTCAATGCAGCGCGACGCATTCGGCGAATGTGGCGTTGGAAGTGCCCCGCCGCCATGAACTCTGCCATCACCGCCTGGGTGCTGACTTCGGAATGGCGCATGTCCACGGCGCGCCGCCGGGTAAACGCTTGCACAAGGGCCGCAGGCAACACCAGATAGCCCAGGCGCAACGCGGGGAACGCCACTTTGCCGAACGTGCCGACGTATAACACGCGGCCACTGCGATCCAGCGCCGCCAGGGGCGACAGCGGCGCACCGCTGTAGCGGTACTCTCCGTCGTAGTCATCCTCGACGATCCAGCCACCCGTACGCTCGGCCCAGGCCAGCAACTCCAGACGCCGGGCCAAGCTCATCACCACCCCCAACGGATATTGATGGGAAGGTGTGACATAGGCCACACGGCAGTCATGCAGAGCGTTGAGCACCTGGCAATCCAGGCCCTCGCTGTCTACCGGCACGCCCTGCAATCGCCCACCGGCCAGGGCGAATGCATGGCCGGCCGCACGGTAACCCGGATTTTCCACCGCCACCCCATCACCCGGCTCAACCAGCAGCTGTGCACAAAGGCTGATTGCCTGCTGTGCACCACTGGTGATCACAATTTGTTCAGCCGTGCACTGCATACCCCGTGAGCTGCGCAGGTACGCGGCAATCAAGCCACGCAGGCGGCTGTCACCTGCCGGGTCGCCATAACACAGCTGTTCCAGGTCGGGTTTGCGCCAGAACGCCCCGTTGAGCTTGGCCCACACTTCAAACGGGAACAGGTCGAAGGCCGGCACGCCCACGCGAAAAGCACGAGGTGGACCTGAAGGCGGTTGAGGCAAGTGATGATTTTTTACCCGCGCCAAGCCCGTGCTGTGGATAACTTCATCGTCAAGATGTTCCGGTAAATCCGCCCATTTTGTGGATAACCCTGGGGATAAGCCTGTTGAAAACCCTGTGGATACTTGTGTGGATAGTTTTTTCGGCATCGGCAATTGGGCGACATAGGTGCCATCTCCCACCCGACTTTCGATAAACCCTTCCGCGTACAGCTGATCGTAGGCGCGCACGACGCTGTTTCGGGAAATCGACAATGCTGTCGCCAAATCTCGGGTAGCGGGTAAACGTGTACCACTGACCAACCGTCCATCCAGCACGCGCTGGCGCAGGGCCTCATAGAGTTGGCGCGTCAGGCCCTGGCGGCGGTCCAGTTCAATACCGGCAGGGTTGAAGGATAAAGGCGGCGCGATGGACGGCATATTGGACCTATGAAAATAGCGCTAGATGGCTCTTACAACGAACCAATAGCCTGCCTAGGATGCAGGCATTCGCCAAGGAAAATTTCCCATGTACACCCCCCGCGCCTTTGCCATCGATGATTTGCCCCAACTCCAGCAACTGATCCAGCACACCCGTCTGGCGCAGTTGGTGACCGTGGGAGAAAACGGCCTGCAAGCCAGCCACCTGCCACTGCTGCTCAACCCCGATGAAGGTCCCAACGGCACGCTTTACGGGCACTTGGCCAAGGCCAACCCGCAATGGCGCGAGCTGCAAAATGGCCATGAGGCGCTGGTGATCTTCGCGGGGGCCGACGCCTATGTCAGTCCGGCGTTTTACCCGGCCAAAGCCGAACACGGCAAAGTGGTGCCGACCTGGAACTACATGGCCGTGCACGCCTATGGCAAGGCGCAGGTGTTCAACGACGCCGAGCGATTGCTCAAGGTGGTCAGCGCCCTCACCGAGCGCCATGAACGTGGCCGCGCCCAACCCTGGGCGGTCAGTGACGCACCGGCGGACTACATTGACGGCATGCTCAAGGCCATCGTCGGCTTCGCCCTGCCCATCGAACGCGTGATCGGCAAGCGCAAGCTCAGCCAGAACCGCAGCGCGGCCGACGTGGCCGGCGTGCGCGAAGGCCTGGCCGCCAGTACCGATGTGCGTGACCAGGCCCTCGCCCGCTTTATTCCCCAAGGAGTTGCACAATGAGCCAGATCGACATTCGCCAAGTCACCGCCGCCGACCACACCGCCTGGCTCCCGTTGTGGCAGGCGTATTTGAAGTTCTACAACACCGAACTGCCGGACGCCGTCAGCCAAAGCACCTGGCAACGCCTGATCGACGCCCGCGAGCCGACTCATTCGGCACTCGCCTGGCAGGACGGCAAGGCAGTGGGCATGGTCAACTTCATCTACCATCGTTCCAACTGGAGCATCGAGAACTCCTGCTACCTGCAGGACTTGCTGGTGGACCCAGCCCAACGTGGCACTGGCGTGGGCCGCAAGCTGATCGAATTCGTCTACGCCACCGCCAAGGCCGATGGCTGCTGCAAGGTGCACTGGTTGACCCACGAGACCAACGCCACCGCGATTCAACTGTACGAACGCATCGCTGAACGCCCAGGTTTCATCCAATTTCGCAAAGGTCTTTAAGGAGCGCAGCATGGTCACTTCCCCCGCCGACTGGAAAGGCGCCCCCGCGCCTGCCGCGCAACTGCTTGAAGGGCGCTTCATTCGCCTGGAAAAGCTCGACCCGGCGCGTCACGCCGAACAACTGTGGCAAGCCCTCGAGGGCCCCGGTGCCGACCCGATGTTGTGGGACTTTTTGCCCTACGGCCCTTTTCCCGAGCGCAGCGCCTTCGATGCCTGGCTGAACAACCATGCCGCCAGCAGCGACCCGTATTTCTTCAGCGTGGTCGACCGCGCAAGCGGCCAGGTCCAGGGCATCCTCAGCCTGATGTCCATCGTCCCCGCTCACGGGCGTATTGAAATTGGCCACGTCACCTTTGGCGCACCGATGCAGCGTTCGCCAAAAAGTACCGAAGCGGTGTACCTGCTGGCCAAGTACGCGTTCGAGCAGGGCTACCGCCGCCTGGAATGGAAGTGCAACAACGGCAATGCGCGCTCCAGGTATGCAGCCGAGCGCCTGGGGTTCAGTTTTGAAGGCGTGTTCCGCCAGCATATGGTGGTCAAGGGGCAGAACCGGGATACGGCGTGGTATTCGATGCTGGATTCGGAATGGCCGAAGATTGGCGCGGGGTTTGAGGCGTGGTTGTCGGAGGAGAACCAGGCCGGTTCCGGTCAGATCAGAACACTGGCCGAATGCCGAACCTGAACCTCACTCGCAACACAAAACATGTGGGAGGGGGCTTGCCCCCGATGGCGGCCTCTGGCCGACCAGGATGTTGGATTGGAACGAGTACATATCCGTTTCTGCGGTAACGGCCACT
>NZ_CVTU01000084.1:0-18617 GCF_900004965.1 Pseudomonas sp. 44 R 15 | reverse complement strand
GGCTAACCCGGCGTCCTGCCGGGTTACCCACGGATTCAAGCCTGCGTTCGGCCAGCGTGGTTTAACGGGGCGCCTAAGATCAAGATCAAGAGCGACTCGCTTCGCATCGTGGTTACATTACGGTTGGGCGCTACAGAGTTGTGTAGATACCCATGGCCATCGGGGGCAAGCCCCCTCCCACAGTTTTGATCTGCGGTGAATCAGTTGGAAAGGCGCTCGGCCAACACCGCAATATGCTCCGGCCCGATCCCGCAGCAACCGCCCAGATGACTGGCGCCGCGCGCCTGCCAATCCGCCGCCCAGTGCAGGTAACCCGGCGGGTCGAGATCGTCGCGCAACGGGTCCAGGCCATCGTTGGCCGTGGCTTCCTTGGGTTGCGGCGGGAAGGCATTGGCGTAGGCGCCGATCTGAATGGCGACGCCCAATCGCTCGAAGGTTGCCCGCGCCGCATCGATCGCCGCGCCGATCACTTCGGGCTGGCTGCAGTTGAACAGCAACACCTGCACGCCCAACTGCGCCGCCGCCTCGGCGGCCTCCGCCACCGGCTCGCCGGAACGCAGGCGCGGCACCTCATCGGTATCCTCATCTTTCAAGGTAAACGACAGCCAGAACGGCTTGCCATCCTGCGGCAGGCCGGCATGAATCGCTTGCGCTTCAACGATGGAGCTTTGGGTTTCCGCCAGCCACAGGTCAACGTGAGGCGCCAATCCCTGCACCAGCGGTGTCAGCAATTCGCTGACCCGCTCAGGCAGGAACAGGTCGGGCCGATAGGAGCCAAACAACGGCGGCAATGAACCGGCGACGCGCACCGACTTGCCCGAGGCCTTCACCGCCCGTCGCGCCAACTCACCGGCCAATGCGGCCAGCGCCTGGCCCTCCTGCGCGAACCGCGCTTCGCCGATATGAAACGGCACCACCGCGTAGCTGTTGCTGGTAATCACGTCGGCACCGCTGTCGATATAGGCCGTGTGCACCGCCTCTACCGCTTGCGGCGCCTCGCTCAGGGCCAGCGCCGACCATTCCGGCTGGCGGAACGGCGCGCCACGGCGTTGCAGTTCACGGCCCATGCCGCCATCGAGAATTACGGTGTTTGTTGTACCCATATGCTTTTTACTCATATGCTTATGAAAATAACTCACTATGAGAGTCGTTCTTATAACTATTTAATGCGTACCGTTCGGTTAATAACAACCTCTTTTTTATTCAGGTGCTCGATTTTGAAATTACGACCGCTGTTGGCCCTGGGCCTGACGATGTTGGCCGCTTCAACCCAAGCCTTTGGCGGTGCCACCCTGGACCGTATCGAGCAGAAGAAAGAGCTGGTCGGGGTGCTGATGGAAAGCTATCCACCGTTTTCATTCCTCAACGAGCAGAACCAGCTCGACGGCTTCGACGTGGATGTGGCCAAGGCCGTAGCGCAAAAGCTTGGGGTCAAGCTGCGCCTGGAAACGCCTTCATGGGACGTCATTGCCGCCGGCCGCTGGAGCGGGCGCTACGACATTTGCATCTGCTCAATGACCCCGAGCAAGGCACGCGCCGAGGTGTTCGACTTCCCGGTGGAGTACTACGCCTCGCCCGCCGTCATCGTGGTCAATGCCAAGGATGATCGCATCCATGCAGCCAAAGACCTGAGCGGCAAGAAAGTCGGCCTCACCAGCGCCTCCAGCTATGAAAGCTACCTGAACAAGAATCTGGTGATCGAAGGCGCCGAGGACACCCAGTTGCAGTACCCGTTCGAGGATGTGCAGATTGCCCCGTACGACACCGACAACGTGGCATTCCAGGACCTCGGCCTGGGCGCGGGCGTGCGCCTGGATGCGATCCTCACCAACCTGGTCACCGCGCAGCCGCGCCTGACCCAGGACAAGCGCTTCAAGCTGGCAGGCGAGCCGCTGTATTCGGAGCCCAACTCGGTGGCCATCGAAAAAGGCGACGCGCAGTGGGACAGCAAAGTGCGTGAGGTCTTCGCCCAGCTCAAACAGGACGGCACCTTGAGCAAGCTGTCGCAAAAATGGATCGGCGCCGATATCAGCCGATGAGCTTTCGTATACGGCTTTACCTGACCTGGGCGGCGCTGCTCGCGCTGTTTGCGAGTTTCTTCCTGAGCTTTGACCTGAAGTTCTCGATCATCCTCGACAAGCTGCCCAACCTGGTCGGCCTGCACCTTGCGCCCAATGGCTTCCTGCAAGGCGCGGCGCTGACGCTGTTTTTGTGCCTGTGCGCCATCGTTGCGTCGTCGATATTGGGGTTTGTCACCGCTCTGGGGCGCCTGTCGAAAAGCGCGGTGGCGTTTGGCATTGCCAGTTTCTACGCCTCGTTCTTTCGCGGCACCCCGTTGCTGATCCAGATCCTGCTGATTTACCTGGGCTTGCCGCAACTGGGCCTGGTGCCGGGCGCGATCGTCGCCGGCATCATCGCCTTATCGCTGAACTACGGCGCCTACCTGAGCGAGATTTTCCGCGCCGGCATCCTCGGCGTGCCCCATGGCCAACGGGAAGCGGCGTTGGCCCTGGGCATGCGTGACCGGGCGATCTTCTGGCATGTCACCCTGCCCCAGGCCATGCGCACCATCATCCCGCCGGCCACCAACCAGTTCATCTCGATGCTCAAGGACTCGTCGCTGATCTCGGTGATGGGCGTGTGGGAAGTGATGTTCCTGGCCCAGTCCTACGGCCGCTCGAGCTACCGCTACATCGAGATGCTCACCACGGCGGCGATCATTTACTGGGTAATGTCCCTCGGGCTGGAGCTGATCCAGGCGCGCATGGAGCGACATTTCGGCAAGGGGTATGTGCGCCGCGGTTGACGCTTAGAACCCCTTGCGTCGCACTTTGACCACACCCATCTGCAAACCGAAGGGACGGAGCACCGCATTCAGCGATTTCAGGGTTTGGTTGCCCTCGCCGTGCTCGATATGCACCAAGGTGCGAACGGAGATTTTGCACATCCTGGCGAACTGGCTTTGGTGCAGGCCCGTCACTTCGGTGCGCAAGCGACGCACGGCGTCGCCCAGTTCGAGCGAACCATCAGCCAAGCCGTGCTCAACACTTTCAATCAACAAGGCACGAGCATCCAGTGAGACCGTCATCGCAGCCCCCATTGCTTCAGGCGCAGGTCCAGTTTTCCAAGTGGGATGCTGGGATGATTCAGCGTCACAGCGGGCAGGCCGCTTGCAGCCAGAAGATCCGGTAATGCACGCAGCTGCTGCGCTGCTTGTCGCAACCGTTCAAAGCTTTGCTCGGGATCAACAATGTCGGAAAGGGCCTCGCAGACGCCTTTCCAATTGATATCTCCCGCTTTTTCCAATGCTTTAGGCCACTTGGTGGTTCGCGTGACAGCCTCTGCGTCCATGACCATGGGCGCCAAGTCATAAATAGGCGCCAGTCTCAGCGCTTTAGGCTCTCGGATAATCGACGTATTTCGCCCATGGTTGTCCGAGTTGCCCAATACCTTATTCAGCAGGTCTCGGCGCAGGTACTCTGCAACAAGATCGGCAACCTGACCCTCTTGCCCTGCGGCTCGCCATTGCTCGACCAGCAGTCTCACGACCTCCGAATGATCCATGTAGCTGCCGGGAGTGGTCACTCCGGCCAGCGAATAGATCGACTCGACTGCCAGCCTTTCAACACCATTTTCGCCCAGTCTGCGATCAAAACGATGCACCCACAGACTCGGCTTTGTAGCCTCTTCCAAGGCCAATCCTTCGGCGGCTACAGTCTCGATTCCAAGCGCATGAAGTGCCTTGTAATAGTGGTATTCACTTCTCAGGATGTCCTGATCGTTCTGAGTGGCCTGGTTGCGCGGGAACTTGATGAACCAATGCTGAGCGACGTCGTCGTCATTCAGGATGGCGTCAGGATACAGCAGGCCGTCCGCGCCCTGGCTCATCAACAGCTTGGGTGCTTCGCCGCCGGCGCCGGTAGCACCGCCTATTGCAGCGCCCTGCTCATAGGCATATTCAAGAAAACCGCTGTTGCGGCTGGTCACGTCATGTCGTGAAAAACCCATCGGTACCTCGCCGTCCAGAGCCAGCACGGACTCCTTGATACGCATATTTCCGATCGGAGCCGGTGTGCTGCGCCCAAGCAAAAACAAATCATCATCAACCCCCTGCGGTTTCTCACGACCCGTGCGCTGCATTAAAAACCGTTTGGCAGAACCGGCTGGCGCAATATCGTGCAAAAAGGCAGGTGCTGATTTGAGCACTGAAACGTCCCACTCCAGTGGAAACCGTGCACTGACGCAGGTGTGGAAAGGCCGTTGGATGTCGTCAAGATTATCGACAAGGTAATCCTGTCGATAATGGAACCTGCAAGGCCCGGCAAAACCCTTTTGCGGCTCGGGAAACTCCAGGCGCATTGCGTCACGCCAGTACCCAGCGGTAAAAATCTGCAATATCAACGAGTAGGCGCGGCCAGTCTGCAATTTAATGCACCTTCTAAAGGGTTCGAGGCGTTATTAACGCAATATAGTGCATCCAGAACGCTCGAAACTGATAATTTACGCATTAAAATGCAATTTAAATACGCCATGACCAGCCAATGGCGGATGAGCTTTTAATCGCACCCCACTAAGGACAACTCCCGCAAACCAGCGGTCAGTGGCCTGACAGTTATCCCTCGACGACCTCGCTACATTCCCCGCCTCATTCATCAGAGGTCGGGAATTCATGTCTTTTATACCCTCCAGAATCGCTGCGTTCATCAGCCTTGCAGTAGCCATCAGTGTTCAACCCGCGCAAGCGCGCGGCGATATTGAATACAGGCCGTTTTTTCATCAGCCTTACGATTCGGCCGAGACTGAGTGGGCCTTCGAACCCGAGTTCGATACGCCACCTTCCCCGCCGCCCTACGCCGGTTACCTCATCGGACAAGCCACGTCCTACAACGGCGTGCAGGTCGCCAAGGTGCTGGAGCCCGCTCTGCTTGATTTGCTGACCTCCGGGGAGCTGACCTCGGAAGAGATAAAGGACCTGCAGAAAGCAAATGAAGCACTGGCCGCACAGCCCGGCGGGATCGGCGCAGCCCTTGAACAATTGGCCGGCAGCCAAAACGCTAACCTGGCCACTGCCAGCCACGCCGTCACCGGCCAGATCAGCAACCAATTACTCTCGACCCTGCGCGCCTTGCCTGCCGACGAGAACAATCACGTTTGGGTGCAGGGCCTGGGCAACGACGGCCACCTCGATTCACGCAGCGGCAGCGCCGGCCTGAAGCACCGCACCCGTGGGCTGTTGCTGGGCGCCGACTGGGCGGTCGACCACGCCTGGCGTGTGGGGGTGATGGGTGCCAAGTCCACGAGCAATCTTGACGCCCAGCGCTTTTCCGCCGAGCTGGACAGCTTGCATCTGGGTGCCTACGCCGTGCGCCAGGACGGACCGCTGGCCCTGCGCCTGGGTGCGATCTACAGCAGCCACGCCGGGACCAACCGGCGCAACGTCAATCTGCTCGATTACAAGGATCAGCTCAAGTCTCATTACGATGCCCAAAGCCAAACGCTGTTCTCGGAACTGGGCTATCAATTGGGCAGCCAGGACTTGCGCGTCGAGCCCTTCGTCGGCCTTGGCTACCAGCGTTATCACCGCGACAGTTTCAAGGAAAGCGGTGGCCTGACCGCGCTCAACGTCGGCGCGCAGACCCAGCAGAACCTGAGCAGTACGGTGGGTCTGCGCCTGGCGACGGTGTACCGGTTCGATAATCAGGTCAGCCTGACACCCCACCTCAGCACCGGCTGGAAACATCTCTACGGCGCAGTCGACAGCCAGGTGCGCCAATCCTATCGCAACGTTCCAGTGGCACTGGACGGCTTTACCATCACGGGTACGTCACTGGATCGCGACAGCCTGGACGTGAACGCCGGCGTAGACCTGGCCTTGTCCAGCCAACACACGCTGGGCCTGAGCTACAGCGGCCAGGCGGGTACCCATAGCCGCAATCAAGGCGTCAAGGGGCAATGGACGATGAGCTTTTAACCGAGCGTCGTAAGCGTCCACTTCAATAACGAACCCTCTCACAATCCTCGGTACTACCGCCGACAGCGACGGACTTTTCATTGCGTTAGTTTTCGACCTCCAGCACACGTGAGGTCGAAATCCAATGTCGCAAGTACCCACCCAGTCCGCAGTCTATCCCTCTCAAGCGTTCTATCCAGTGTCGGCGACCGTGCAGGTGGAGGCCGGCGACGACATCTATAACCACGGCCTCATCAGCGGCAGGCATTATGGCGTGCTGGTCGATAACGGGAGCGCGGGGCCTGACGTTGGCAGCACGTTGCTGGTCAACAACGGCACCATCAGAGGTCGCGACGGCTATGGGGTGCACCTGCTAGGCAACTTCAACGACAGGGTCGTCAATAACGGCCTGATCAGCGGGGGCAACGGCATTGCCCTGGACATGGGCGGGGGCAACGACGTGTTGATTGTGCGCGGCCAGGCCCGATTCAGGGGCGAGGTGGACGGCGGCAGCGGTACCAACCAGGTCATCCTCGAAGATATCGAGGGCGGCACGTTCAACGGCGCCCGCCAGTTTCAGCATCTGGACGTCAATGCAGGCACCTGGACCCTGACCGGCGCACTGGAGGCCAACCAGCGCGGCCGGGTTCAGAGCGGCGCCACCTTGATCAACCAGAACCGCATCGGCGGCACGGTCACGGTTGAACAGGGTGCTACCTATGCCGGAGGCACGGTGAACGAACTCGACGTCGCCGGCACGCTGTTGCTCGACCCGGTCTTGAAAAACCAAGATCGAATCAAACGCGACCTGAACATGGCAGCGGGTTCGACCCTGGTTTTCAAGGTAAGCCTGGGCGAAGCACACAGCACCCTGAAAGTCGGCAACCGTGCCAGCCTCGCGGGCGCGACGCTGAATATCCAGATAGAGCATGAACATGATGAACTGCTCAACCGCCAACTACGTGTCGTCGACGCCGCACAGATTGAAGGCCGTTTCGAGCGGGTCACCAGTCACCTTGCAACCCTGACCCCGGAACTGATCTACACAGCCACCGGCGTCTTTGTCAGCTTCAAGCACCAAAAGCCTGCCGCCGAGGCCTGAATCTCGGGCAAAAAAAAGGAGGGCACCTGCCCCCCCGAGGATTAAGCGGTCACGTCGAAGGCTGGATTCAGCCTTCGATCTCAATCAGGATCTCACCCGGGTTGACCCGGTCGCCCTTGGCCACATGAACGGCGGACACCTTGCCGGCAATGGCGGCCTGGACTTCGGTTTCCATTTTCATGGCTTCAGTGATCAACACGGCCTGGCCGGCCTTGACCACGTCGCCCTCCTTGACCAGCACATCGACGATATTGCCCGGCATCGCCGTGCTGACATGGCCCGGTTCGGTAGCGTGCTTGCGCTTGCTGCCGCCGCTGCTGACGAATTCGTTGAGCGGTTCGAACACCACTTCTTCCGGCATGCCGTCGATGGACAGGTAAAAGTGACGCTTGCCTTCGGCCTTCACGCCCACCCCGGTGATATCCACGCGGTAGCTTTCGCCGTGCACGTCGATGACGAACTCGGTCGGCACGCCTTCGCCGCTGGCACGGGCGACACCGCCGGCTTCCGGAATCGGCAGCAGCACCTCAGGGGCAAGGGTGCCGGCGTCGCGTTCTTCGAGGAATTTGCGCCCGATATCCGGGAACATGGCGTAGGTCAGCACGTCTTCTTCGGACTTGGCCAACGCGCCGATTTCACCGCGCAGCTTGGTCATTTCCGGCTTGAGCAAATCAGCCGGGCGAACGTCGATGACCTCTTCGCTGCCGATGGCCTGACGGCGCAGTTTTTCGTTCACCGTGCCCGGGGCCTTGCCGTAGCCACCCTGCAGGTAGAGCTTCACTTCGTTGGTGATGGTCTTGTAGCGCTCACCGGCGAGCACGTTGAAGAACGCCTGGGTGCCGACGATCTGCGACGTGGGCGTGACCAGCGGCGGGAAGCCGAGGTCTTCACGCACGCGCGGGATTTCGGCCAGCACTTCGCTCATACGGTTCAGGGCGCCCTGCTCTTTCAACTGGTTGGCCAGGTTGGAAATCATCCCACCCGGTACCTGGTTGACTTGCACGCGGGTGTCGACGGCAGTGAACTCGCTTTCAAACTGGTGGTATTTCTTGCGCACGGCGTAGAAGTACAGGCCGATTTCCTGCAGCAGTTCCAGATCGAGGCCGGTGTCGAACTCGCTGCCTTTGAGGGCCGCGACCATCGACTCGGTGCCCGGGTGGCTGGTGCCCCAGGCGAAGCTGGAGATGGCGGTGTCGATATGGTCGGCACCGTTTTCGATGGCCTTGAGCTGGCACATCGCGGCCAGGCCGGCGGTGTCGTGGGAGTGGATAAAGATCGGCAGGTTCTGCTCGGCTTTGAGCGCCTTGACCAGTTCGCCGGTGGCGTAAGGGGTCAGCAGGCCGGCCATGTCCTTGATCGCGATCGAGTCACAGCCCATGGACTCCAATTGCTTGGCCTGGGCCACGAAGGCGTCGACAGTGTGCACCGGGCTGGTGGTGTAGGCGATGGTGCCCTGGGCGTGCTTGCCGGCGGCCTTGACCGCTTCAATGGCCACGCGCAGGTTTCGTACGTCGTTCATCGCATCGAAGATACGGAACACATCGATCCCGTTGACCGCGGCCTTGGCGACAAAGGCTTTGACCACATCGTCGCTGTAGTGGCGGTAGCCCAGCAGGTTCTGGCCGCGCAGCAGCATTTGCAGGCGCGTGTTGGGCAACGCGGCGCGCAGTTGGCGCAGGCGCTCCCACGGGTCTTCTTTGAGGAACCGTACGCAAGCGTCAAAGGTGGCACCGCCCCAGACTTCCAGAGACCAGTAGCCGACTTTGTCGAGCTTGTCGCAGATCGGCAGCATGTCATCGGTGCGCATGCGGGTCGCCAGCAACGATTGGTGAGCGTCGCGCAGGATGGTGTCGGTTACGAAGATCTTTTTGCTCATTGTTATATTCCTCACAGGCCTGCGTGGGCGGCGATGGCGGCGGCGATGGCCAGGGCCAGCTCTTCGGGTTTGCGCTTGATCGAGTAGTTGGTCAGCTCAGGGTGGCTTTCCACGAAGCTGGTATTGAACTGGCCGCTGCGGAATTCCGGGTTGCGCAGGATTTCCTGGTAATAGGCGGCGGTGGTCTTCACGCCTTGCAGGCGCATGTCGTCCAGGGCGCGCAGGCCGCGGTCCATGGCTTCTTCCCAGGTCAACGCCCACACCACCAGTTTCAGGCACATGGAGTCGTAGAACGGCGGGATGGTGTAGCCGGTGTAGATCGCCGTGTCGGTACGCACACCGGGGCCGCCGGGGGCGTAGTAACGGGTGATCTTGCCGAAGCTGGGCAGGAAGTTGTTCTTCGGGTCTTCGGCGTTGATGCGGAACTGCAACGCAAAACCTCGGTGCTGGATATCTTCCTGTTTCACCGACAGCGGCAGGCCCGAGGCGATACGAATCTGCTCGCGGACGATGTCGATCCCGGTGATTTCCTCGGTGATGGTGTGTTCCACCTGCACCCGGGTGTTCATCTCCATGAAGTACACCTCGCCCTCGGCGAGCAGGAACTCCACGGTGCCGGCGTTCTCGTAGCCCACAGCCTTGGCCGCGCGTACCGACAGGTCGCCGATGTAGGCGCGCTGTTCCGGGGTCAGCTGCGGGCTGGGGGCGATTTCAATGAGCTTCTGGTTGCGGCGCTGGATCGAGCAATCACGCTCGAACAGGTGCACCACGTTGCCAAAGCTGTCACCGAGGATCTGCGCCTCGATGTGCTTGGGATTGACGATGCACTTTTCCAGAAACACTTCCGCCGAACCAAAGGCCTTGGTGGCTTCGGAGATCACGCGAGGGAAGGCTTGTTCGAGTTCTTCGCGGCTGTTGCAACGGCGAATACCACGACCGCCACCACCGGAGGTGGCCTTGAGCATCACCGGGTAACCGATACGGTCGCCTTCGGTGAGGGCTTCATGGATGTCGGCGACGTTGCCTTCGGTGCCCGGCGTGACCGGCACACCGGCCTTGATCATGCTGCGCCGCGCTTCGGTCTTGTCGCCCATGCGGCGGATGACTTCGGCGGACGGGCCGATGAATTTGATCCCGCGTTCGGCACAGATGTCCGCCAGCTCGGCGTTTTCCGACAGGAAACCGTAGCCGGGGTGCAGTGCATCGCAGCCGGTTTCCACGGCCAGGTTCACCAGCTTGCGCGGGTTCAGGTAACCGGCCAGGGGCTCGGCCCCGATGCTGTGGGCTTCGTCGGCACGCTTGACGTGCAACGCGTGGCGGTCGGCGTCCGAATAAACCGCGACCGAGCGAATGCCCATCTCGGCGCAGGCACGCACGATTCGTACGGCAATTTCACCACGGTTGGCGATCAGGATCTTTTTTATCACTTGGAAATTCCCTTGAGCCGATTGCTGCGTCTTTGACCTTAGTAACAAGGTCAGCGCGTGACCAAATGTTTCATGACAGTCGCGAGACACACACTATGCGCACGGAGGGATTAACAAAAATCAATAATTATTGGGTTGTGTATAAGTAAAGACTTATAGTTGCCGGGATGATCGGTGAGCGGGGAATTATTTAATGCGTAAGTCATTGATGCGTATGACATTGCGTCAGTTGCAGATTTTCAATGAAGTGTGTGATTTGCGCTCCTACAGCCGTGCAGCCGAGGAAATGTCCCTGACTCAACCGGCCGTCAGCCTGCAAATTCGCCAGCTCGAAGAGCTGATCGGCCAGCCGCTGTTCGACTATGTCGGCAAAAAGCTCTACATGACCGAGGCCGCCGAAGCCCTGCAACGGGCCAGCCGGGATATTTTCGGCCGCCTGGAAAACCTCGATATGCAGCTCTCGGACATGCAGGGCTCACTGCAGGGCCAATTGAAGCTGGCGGTGGAGTCCAGCGCCAAATACTTCGTGCCGCACCTGTTCGCCGCCTTCAAGCGCCAGCACCCGGAGGTGCAATTGCACCTGACCGTGGTCAATCGCGCCCAGGTGATCCGCCGGCTCTCGGACAACCGCGACGACCTGGTGATCATGTCCATGGTGCCCCAGGACATGGGCCTGGAATTCCTGCCGTTCCTGAATAACCCGATCGTCGCCGTGGCGCTGCCGGATCATCCGTTGAGCCTGAAAGGGCCGCTACGCCTGCAGGACCTGGAACCCTACACCCTGCTCATCCGCGAACCGGGTTCCGGCACACGCCTGGCGTGCGAAGAGTACTTCAAGGAAAAACGCGTGCACTTCACCCAGACCGTGGAAGTGGCCTCGGCCGAGGCGCAGCGTGAGTGCGTGGTCGCCGGTTTAGGCGTGGCCCTGCTGACGCGCCACGCCTTGAACCTGGAACTGGCCACCGGCGGGCTCAAGGAGCTGGCGGTGGAAGAACTGCCGCTGTACCGCAGTTGGTGCCTGGTGCAAGCCAAAGCCAAGCGGCTGTCACCGGTGGCCCATGCGTTCCTGGGCTTTATCCGCAGCGAACGGGTACAGATCAGCGCCCTGGCTGAGCGCTTCGCTGGGCAGCCAAGGGCGCCTGCCAATGCAGTTCCGGGTAGTCACTGATGCTCTGCAGCAGCTGGCGCTGGTCACAGCGGTCTTCGATTGCGCGACGGAACGCCATGCGGCGCTGGTCTTCCTGCTGACGACGGGTCTTGACGGTGCTGTTGCTGTCTTCGTAGGTCCGGGCCATTTTGGAGTCTCCCAATGCGAGTGCGGGGAGTACAGGATGGGTGCGAGGGATGACGGGGCGATGACAGTGCGATGAAGATTCTGGACACACAAAAAGGGGGCTTGCCCTAGTGCCCTCTGTAGGAGCGAGCTTGCTCGCGAAAAATTCACAGGCACCGCGTTCATTCAGAAAGCACGCGTTATCGTTGACGTTTTTCGCGAGCAAGCTCGCTCCTACATTTTGGATCTGTGTACAGTTCAGTCGTCGAGGGCTTTGACCGACTTGGGCGACAGTCGCAGGCTGCGCAAACTGCGCTTCACGCTCTTGAGGTGGTTGACCAGGCTCGGTCCGCGGGCCATGGCAACCCCCATCGCCAAAACGTCGATCACCACCAGATGAGCAATGCGCGAGGTCAGCGGCGTGTAGATCTCGGTGTCTTCATGCACGTCGATCGCCAGGTTCACCGTAGACAGCTCCGCCAATGGCGTCTGGCTCGGGCACAGGGTAATCAGCGAAGCGCCGCTTTCACGCACCAGGTTGGCGGTGATGAGCAGGTCTTTGGAGCGACCGGACTGGGAAATACAGATGGCCACGTCGGTGGGCTTCAAGGTCACCGCCGACATCGCCTGCATGTGCGGGTCGCTGTAGGCCGCCGCCGTGAGCAGCAGGCGGAAAAACTTATGCTGGGCGTCGGCCGCCACCGCACCGGAAGCACCAAAGCCGTAGAACTCCACGCGCTGGGCCTGGGACATCGCGGTCACGGCCTTTTGCAGCTCCACCGGGTCGAGCTTCTCGCGCACTTCCATCAGCGTATGCAACGTGGTGTCGAAGATTTTCAGGCTGTAGTCGGCGACGGAGTCGTCTTCATGGATCGCAAACTGGCCGAAGCTCGCCCCGGCGGCGAGGCTTTGCGCCAACTTGAGTTTCAAATCCTGGAACCCGGAGCAACCGATGGCGCGGCAGAAGCGCACGATGGTTGGCTCGCTGATGCCCACGCTGTGGGCCAGATCAGCCATGGAACTGTGCATCACAGCCGCAGGGTCAAGCAGCACGTGATCGGCAACCTTGAGTTCCGATTTGCGTAACAGGTGGCGCGACTGGGCGATATGTTGCAACAGGTTCAAAGGGCAGGACTCTTGTTATTGGCAGACGCCAGGGATGTAGCAAGCTTGTAGTTATACTACAAGAATTGCCGTTTTGCCCGCCTGATGCAGCACTAAATCGCCCTGCCCCCCACTGAAATTAAGGGTAGAGGCTTTGTAGCCACAGGGGCTGCCCCCGATTCATTAAGGAAATTCCGGATTTTGCCGTAACAAATCCGCCAGCCCCTCGGGGTGCATCGGCCGGCTGATCAGATAGCCCTGCACCTCGTCGCACCCCTCGCTTCGCAGGAAATCCAGTTGCTGCTGATCTTCCACGCCTTCGGCCACCACTTTGAGCGCCAACCCGTGGGCCATGGCGATGATCGCCCGGGTAATGGCGGCGTCTTCACGCCCCTGGCCGAGCCCGCGGATAAAGGTCTGGTCGATCTTCACGTAGTCCACCGGAATACGCTTGAGGTAGCTGAGGGATGAATAGCCGGTACCGAAATCGTCGATGGCCAACTTCACACCCAGCTCGCGCAACTGCCGGAAGGTCGTGATGATGTGCTCGACACTGTCGAGCAGCTGACTTTCGGTCAGTTCCAACTCGAGGTATTGCGGGTCCAGCCCGGTCTCTTCCAGCACCTGGCGCACCAGGCTGACCAGCTTGCCCTGGCGCAACTGATGCACCGACAGGTTCACCGACACGCGAATCGGCGCCAGCCCCTGACGCTGCCACTCACAGGCCTGCCAGCAGGCCTTGCGCAACACCGCCTCGCCCAACGGCACGATCAGGCCGGTTTCTTCGGCCAGCCCGATAAAGTCCCCCGGCGGCACCAGGCCCCATTGCGGATGTTCCCAGCGCACCAGGGCCTCCACCGCATTGAGCTTGCCGGTGGCCAGGCACAGTTTGGGTTGGTAGAACACCGTGAGCTGGCCTTCGTCGATGGCCTTGCGCAGATGGTTTTCCAGCTGCAGGCGCTCCAGGGTGCTGGCTTGCAGGCTGTCGGTGTAGAACTGGAAATTATTCCCGCCCAGGTGCTTGGCGTGCTGCATCGCCATATTCGATTGGCTGACCAGCGCAGAAATTTCCCGCGCATTATCCGGCAGCAGGCTGACGCCCATGGAGGCGCTGACCACCAGCTCATGGCCCTCCACCGTCACCGGCACGCGCAGCTTTGCCAAGAGCCGGGTCGCCACGCGCGCCAGGCTCGACAAGTTGCCATAGGCATCGAACAGCACCGCGAATTCGTCACCGGACAGGCGGGCAATGGTGTCGGCTTCCGGCAGTGCGTTGATCAGCCGCCGTGCCATCTTCTGCAATAGCTGGTCGGCCACTTCATGGCCCAGGCTGTCATTGAGCAGCTTGAAACGGTCGAGGTTGATGTGCAGCAGGGCCAGGCTGCGCCCACCCTGACGCACGCGCTGATGCGCTTCGCGCAGCCGCTCGCGAAACAGCGAACGATTGGCCAGGCCCGTCAACTCATCGTAATGGGTGAGGTAGCGCATGCGCTCCTCAGACTCGCGCCGCGCGGACAGATCGGCGAAAAAACCGACGATATGACTGACATTGCCGCGAGCATCGCGCACCACGCTCAGGTGCAGCCACTGCGGGTACAGCTCGCCGTTCTTGCGCGTCTCCACCAGTTCGCCCTGCCAGGTGCCGTGGCTGAGCAGTGCCTGGCGAATCACCGGGAAGTGCCGCCGGGCATCGCGACTGCAGGGTAACTCCACGACATTGCGCCCGAGCATGTCGTCGATGTCAAAACCGGTGACGCGGCTGAACGCCTGGTTGACCGCGATCAGCACGTAGTTGGGGTCGAGAATCACGATGCCTTCGCTGGCGGCCTCGAACACCGTCGAAGCAAGCCGTTGCTGTTCTTCCAGGGCCTTGCCGGCACTGATGTCGCGCCGCGTACCGAGCATGCGTATCACCCGCCCACCAGGCGAACGCTCTACCGCACGCCCACGGTCCTCGATCCACACCCAGTGCCCGTCGCCATGGCGTATCCGGTATTCCACCTGATAATCCTCGCTGCGGCCCTTGAGGTGCTCCACCAGCGCGTGCTTGAGCAGCGGCAGGTCGTCGGGGTGCAGGCGCGGCTTGAGATGACTGAGCATCGCGGTGACGTACTCGGGTTCCAGGCCGAACAGCTCCTTGAGGTGGGTGTGGTGCACCTCATCGGTTTGCAGATTCCAGTCCCACAGGCCCAGTTCACTGGCTTGCAGCGCCATGGCCAGGCGCGCCTCGCTTTTGTTCAGGGCGAGGCTGGCGGCGTCCAGTTCCTGGCCGCGCAGGGCCATACGGTCTTGCAGGCCGGCCTGGGCGTCACGCAAGTCCTGTTCGACCTGGCGACGCTGCTCGACTTCGCGCATCAGCGCCTGGTTCAACTGCTCGCTGCGGCGCCGGGCCTGCTGCAAATGCTCGATCAAGGCCTGGTTCTGGAAACGTCGCAACAGCCCGCGCTGGATCAGGCGGTTGACCTGCCACGCCACCACGCTCAACGACGCCAGCAGGATCACACCGAGCACGCCCCAGCCCTGTTGCTGCGAGGTGCCGTTGCAGAACAGGTACGCGATGATCGGCACCAGGCACGGCAAGGCGAAGGACAAAAAGGCCCAGAGGCTCACGGCATACGCCACGCTGGCCGACAGCATTGCCGCGCCGATCAGGCCGAACACCCAGGCCTGTTGCATGAAGCTGTCGGTGGGCACCAGGGCGATGGCGGCGATCGACAGGGTCAGGCCGCTGACCGCCGAGCCGAGCATGAACATCCGGCGCCAGACCGGTTGGGCCTGGCGGCTGGGCATGGCCGACTCAAAGGCCGCCACCTGGATGACCCGCATCGCCACCAGCGCCAGCAACCAGACCAGCCAGGCGCTGTCGAGCAGGTATTGCGCGGGGTTCCACAACAGCCAGGCGCAGACCAAACCATTGACCAGCATCAGCAGGGTTGGCACCAACGAGCCCTGATACAACAGGCGTGTCCGCTCCACCGCCATCTGGGTGGCGTAATGTTTGCGGATAACCTGCGCAGGCGCCGCCGAAGGGCCGAACAGGTCAGTGTCAAAGGTCATAGGCAGTGTTCTTATAATGGTGAGCCCGAAACGTCGACGGAGCATACACAAGCAAACGCTCGGACCAAACTGCTCCAGATCATAAAAAGCGCCCGGCTGTTGGGCGCAAAGCGTTGTTCCAGACAGCTTGAACGAGACGCCACGCGGGCTGTGGCGCATGACCGACCGGTCATCCGCGCTCCGCAGAATGTTGGCCCGCAGACGGTTTTCCGTCGGGCGCCTGGCATTGGGGTTTGCCCGTCTTCCCCCGGCACCCTAGAATGCGCCGATGCGCGATGATCTCTCCCTTTTGCTGAACTCCCTCAACGATGCCCAACGCCAGGCCGTAGCGGCCCCCGTTGGCCGTCAGTTGGTCCTGGCCGGTGCTGGCTCCGGTAAAACCCGAGTGCTGGTGCACCGTATCGCCTGGTTGATCCAGGTCGAGAACGCGTCGCCCCATTCCATCCTGTCGGTGACGTTCACCAACAAGGCTGCCGCCGAGATGCGCCATCGCATCGAGCAACTGATGGGCATCAGCCCGGCCGGCATGTGGGTGGGCACCTTCCACGGCCTGGCACACCGCCTGTTGCGGGCGCATTGGCAGGAAGCGGGGCTGGCCCAGACATTCCAGATCCTCGACAGCGACGATCAGCAACGTCTGGTCAAGCGCGTGATCCGCGAGCTGGGCCTCGACGAGCAACGCTGGCCGGCGCGCCAGGCCCAGTGGTTTATCAACGGCCAGAAAGACGAAGGCCTGCGTCCGCAGCATATCCAGGCCAGCGGCGATTTGTTCCTGGCCACCATGCGCAGCATCTATGAAGCTTACGAGGCGGCCTGCGCACGCGCCGGCGTGATCGACTTCTCCGAACTGCTGTTGCGTGCCCTGGACCTGTGGCGCGACAACCCCGGCTTGCTGGCCCATTACCAGAAGCGTTTCCGGCACGTTCTGGTGGACGAGTTCCAGGACACCAACGCCGTGCAGTACGCCTGGTTGCGCCTGCTGGCCAAGGGTGGCGACAGCCTGATGGTGGTGGGTGACGACGACCAGTCGATCTACGGCTGGCGCGGCGCGAAAATCGAGAACATCTATCAGTACTCCGAGGACTTCCCGGACGCGGTGACCATCCGCCTTGAGCAGAACTACCGCTCCACCGCCGGGATTCTCAAGGCCGCCAACGCCTTGATCGCCAACAACACCGGGCGCCTGGGCAAAGAGCTGTGGACCGACGGCGGCGAAGGCGAAGCGATCAACCTGTACGCCGCCTTCAACGAACACGATGAAGCGCGCTACGTGGTGGAAACCATCGAAGGTGCATTGAAAACCGGCCTTTCGCGCAGCGATATCGCCATTCTTTACCGCTCCAACGCCCAATCGCGGGTATTGGAAGAAGCCTTGCTGCGCGAGCGCATCCCGTATCGCATCTACGGTGGCCAGCGCTTCTTCGAGCGTGCGGAAATCAAGAACGCCATGGCCTACCTGCGCTTGCTGGAAGGTCGGGGCAACGACGCGGCGCTGGAGCGGGTGATCAATATCCCGGCCCGTGGCATCGGCGAAAAAACCGTCGAGGCCATTCGCGAACACGCCCGTCATGCCGATGTGTCGATGTGGGAGGCCATGCGCCTGCTCATCGCCAATAAAGGCCTGACGGGCCGCGCAGCCGGCGCCTTGGGTGTGTTTGTCGAGCTGATCGAGAACCTTGCGGCCAAATGCGCGGAAATGCCCCTGCATCTGATGACCCAGACCGTGATCGAACAATCCGGGCTGATCGCCTACCACGAGGCTGAAAAAGGCGAAAAAGGCCAGGCCCGGGTAGAAAACCTTGAGGAACTGGTCAGCGCCGCCCGTGCGTTCGAAAATGCCGAGAACGAAGAAGACCTTACACCGCTCGCCGCCTTCCTCGGCCATGCTTCGCTGGAGGCCGGGGACGCCCAGGCTGACGAACATGAAGACAGCATCCAGCTGATGACCCTGCACAGTGCCAAGGGCCTGGAATTCCCGTATGTGTTCCTGGTGGGCATGGAAGAAGGCCTGTTCCCGCACAAGATGAGCCTGGAAGAGCCGGGCCGTCTTGAAGAAGAACGTCGCCTGGCTTACGTGGGCATTACCCGGGCCATGCAGAACCTGGTGATGACCTACGCCGAAACCCGACGCCTGTACGGCAGCGAGACCTACAACAAGGTGTCGCGCTTCGTACGTGAAGTGCCGAAGGGGCTGATCCAGGAAGTGCGCCTGTCCAACAGCGTCAGCCGCCCGTTCGGCGGCGGCCAGCAGCAGAACTCCAGCACCATGTTTGCCGGTTCCGAGATTCCGGAAACACCGTTCAGCCTGGGCCAGCAGGTCAGGCACGCGATCTTCGGCGAAGGCGTGATCCTCAACTTCGAAGGCGCCGGCGCCCAGGCACGCGTGCAGGTGAACTTCGCCGAGGGCAGCAAGTGGCTGATGATGGGCTACGCCAAACTTGAGGCTGTCTGAAGTCTGATCGTTCCCACGCTCTGCGTGGGAATGCCGCCCGGGACGCTCCGCGTCCGCTCTCAAAGCAGTGACGCAGAGTGTCACGGGACGCGTTACCACGCGGAGCGTGGGAACGATCTGTACATGAAGGTTTTTGGCCCACCCTTGTTTTTAATAAGGGCGGGCCAATATCTGTAATAACTCCTACAGACCATTCCGAATCAGTCCTACGCAAAAGCCCGAAACATTATGTCGCTAGCCACTGTCACTACACCTGTGCAACATGGCGCGCGTGCAATCCACAAATGGGAATTCCCTTTATGAAACGTTTTCTTAGCATCGCCATGGCGTTGTGCATCGGCTTGACGATGAGCCTCGACGCCAACGCCAAACGCTT
>NZ_CVTU01000009.1:0-7788 GCF_900004965.1 Pseudomonas sp. 44 R 15 | reverse complement strand
CGTCCTGCCGGGTTACCCACGGATTCAAGCCTGCGTTCGGCCAGCGTGGTTTAACGGGGCGCCTGAGATCAAGATCAAAAGCAGATCAAGAGCGGCTCGCTTCGCATCGTGGTTACGGTTGGGCGCTGCTGAGTTGTGTAGATACCGATAGCAGAGTGTCAGACTCAGCCTATTTGACTGACACACCGCCATCGGGGGCAAGCCCCCTCCCACATTTGACCGAGTACCGGTTTAGATCGCGCCGCGCTGGCGCAACAGTTCCAGCACTTGCTTGACGCTGTCTTCCAGCGACAGGGCCTGGGTGTCGATCACCAGGTCGGCATTCAATGGCACGTCGTACGGGAACGACTCACCCGGGATGTTATCCCCACCGGCAGCGTACAGCCCTTGCGGATCACGCTCGGCGCACACCAATGGCGACGCTTGCACGTACACCGTCAGCAGGCGATCGCTGCCAATCAGCGCCTTGGCCTGTTCACGGCCTTCGGCATCCGGGGCGACGAACGCGGCCAGGGTCAGCAGGCCGGCTTCGTTGAACTGGCGCGCCACGTGAGCGGCACGCCGCCAGTTTTCGGTACGCCCGGCGCGGTCCTGCGGCAGCCCCTTGTTCAGGTCGTGACGCAGGTTCTGGCCGTCCAGTACGAACACCGCACGGCCCATGTCGAACAGCTTGCGTTCAACCGCATAGGCCAAGGTGCTCTTGCCGGCGCCGGACAGGCCGCTGAACAACACCGTGGCCGGCTGCTGGCCGAAGCGCAGGGCACGTTCCTCGGTGGCCACATGGGCCAACTTGCCGTGCTGCGCCGCGCTGCCATGGGTCACGGGCGGGGCGATGATCATGCCCGCCGCAACGGTGCCATTGGTCAAACGGTCGATGACGATAAAGGCGCCGGTGGTGCGGTTGCTGTCGTAACCGTCCAGGGCGATGGCGGCGTCCAGGCTGACCTTGACCCGGCCAATCTCGTTCAACTGCAGGGAACTGGCCGGGCCTTCGGCCAGGGTGTTCACGTCCACACGGTGCACGATGCTGGTGATGGAACCCGGCACATAGCTGGTGGCGCGCTTGATGTCGTATTTCTTGCCCGGCAGCATCGGCTCCTCGGCCATCCACACCAGCATGGCGTCGAAGGCGTCGGTCACTTGCGGCACGTTGTCGGCGTGTACCAGCAGGTCGCCACGGGAGATATCGATCTCGTCTTCCATGGTCAGCGTCACCGCTTGACCGGGACCTGCGTGCTCCAGCTCGCCCTCGAACGTGACGATGGATTTAACACGGCTGCTCTTGCCCGACGGCAGCACCACGACTTCGTCGCCCTTGTGCACGATGCCGCTGGCCAGGGTGCCGGCAAAACCACGGAAGTTCAGGTTCGGACGGTTGACGTACTGCACCGGGAAACGCAGGTCGGTGTAGTTGCGGTCGTTGGCGATCTCGACGGTTTCGAGGATCTCCATCAGCGACTGGCCGGTGTACCAGGGCGAACGCTCGCTCTTGTTCACTACGTTGTCGCCCTTGAGCGCCGACATCGGCACAAAGGCCAGGGTGCTCGGCTTGAAGGCGATGCCCTCGGCAAACTTCAGGTAATCGGCCTTGATCGACTCGAACACGCTTTGGTCAAAGCCGTTGATGTCCATCTTGTTGACGGCGACCACGATGTGCTTGATACCCAGCAGCGAGGCGATGAAGCTGTGGCGACGGGTCTGGGTCTGCACGCCGTAGCGGGCGTCGATCAGGATGATCGCCAGGTCACAGGTGGAGGCACCGGTGGCCATGTTGCGGGTGTACTGCTCATGGCCCGGGGTGTCGGCGATGATGAATTTGCGCTTGGCGGTGGAGAAGTAGCGGTAGGCCACATCGATGGTGATGCCCTGCTCACGCTCGGCCTGCAGGCCGTCGACCAGCAAGGCCAGGTCGATGTCATCGCCAGTGGTGCCGGATTTTTTCGAATCGCGGGTGATGGCTTCCAGGTGATCTTCGTAGATCATCTTGGAGTCGTGCAGCAGGCGCCCGATCAGGGTGCTCTTGCCGTCGTCGACGTTGCCACAGGTCAGAAAGCGCAACATTTCCTTGCGCTCGTGCTGGCCCAGGTAGGCGAGGATGTCCTCGCTGATCAAATCAGATTGATGCGACATGACAGCCCCTTAGAAATAGCCTTGACGTTTTTTATCTTCCATGGAGCCGGCGCCATCGTGGTCGATGACACGGCCCTGGCGCTCGGAAGTTCGCGTCAGGAGCATTTCCTGAATGATGTCCGTCAGCGTCTCGGCTTCGGACTCCACCGCGCCCGTCAACGGGTAGCAGCCAAGGGTACGGAAACGGACTTTCTTTTTGACGATGCGGGCTTTGTCTTCGTCGGACAGGTGCTCGAGGATGCGGTCGTCGTCGATCATGATCAACGTGCCGTTCTTCTCGATCACATCGCGCTCGGCGGCGAAATACAGCGGCACGATCGGGATGCCTTCCAGGTAGATGTACTGCCAGATGTCCAGCTCGGTCCAGTTGGACAGCGGGAACACACGGATCGACTCGCCCTTGTTGACGTTGCCGTTGTAGACGTTCCACAGCTCCGGGCGCTGGTTTTTCGGGTCCCAGCGGTGCTTGCTGTCGCGGAATGAGTACACGCGCTCCTTGGCACGGGATTTCTCTTCATCGCGACGCGCGCCGCCAAAGGCAGCGTCGAAACCATGCTTGTCCAGGGCCTGCTTGAGGCCCTCGGTCTTCATGATATCGGTGTGCTTGGCGCTGCCGTGGGTGAAGGGGTTGATGCCCTGCGCCACACCGTCCGGGTTGACGTGGGTGATCAGGTCCAGGCCCAGTTCCTCGACCATCTTGTCGCGGAACTTGTACATCTCCTGGAATTTCCAGCGGGTGTCGACGTGCATCACTGGGAACGGCAGTTTGCCCGGGAAGAAGGCCTTGCGTGCCAGGTGCAGCATCACGGCGGAGTCTTTACCGATCGAGTAGAGCATCACCGGGTTGTCGAACTCGGCGGCGACCTCGCGGATGATGTGGATGCTTTCCGCCTCCAGCTGTTTCAGATGCGTCAGTTTGTCGACCATGGCTACTCACGGAAAAACGATCTTGTGGACGGCCAGCGGGCCGTGTTCGAGCGGGGCATGCTAGCACAGCACCTGCTTCTATTCAGGGCGCCAACTAGATCGAAACGGTATATGAATATACCCCTGAGTTTGGCCTGCAATGCGGTCAAGTGTGGGAGGGGGCTTGCCCTCGAGAGCGGTGGATCAGTGAAATAGGTACTGACTGACACACCGCAATCGGGGGCAAGCCCCCTCCCACATTGAGTCCCGCTGTATGGCTCAGATCGGGTTCGGGCAATCGATGAACAGGTGCTCCAGGGCGAAGCGTCGCGCCAGGTAATCGCCCAGTGCCTGCACGCCATAACGCTCGGTGGCGTGATGGCCGGCGGCAATGAAGCTGATGTCGTTTTCGCGGGCGCTGTGGAAGGTCTGCTCGGACGCTTCGCCGCTGATAAACAGGTCGACGCCCGCGGCAATCGCATTGTCGATATAGCCCTGGCCGCCCCCGGTGCACCAACCGACGCGGCGGATCATCTCGCTGCCTTCGATCAACAGCGGCTCGCGGCCCATCACGTCCTGCACGCGACGGGCAAAGTCGCGCGGTGACAGCGGCTCGGCGAGCGAGCCGACCAGGCCAACCACTTTGGGGTTGCCGGGGTCCAGCGGGCCTTCGACGGTGATGTCCAGTTGCCTGGCAAGCTGCACGTTATTGCCGACATCGGGGTGCAGATCCAGGGGCAGGTGGTAGGCCAGCAGGCTGATGTCGTGCTTGAGTAAGGTTTTCAGGCGACGCTGCTTCATGCCGGTGATGCAGGGGTTCTCACCCTTCCAGAAATACCCGTGGTGCACCAGGATCAGGTCGGCCTGGGCTTCGACGGCGGCGTCCAGCAGGGCCTGGCTGGCGGTGACGCCGCTGACGATGCGCATCACCTGGGGCCGGCCCTCGACTTGCAGGCCGTTGGGGCAATAATCGGCGATTTTCAGGCTGCCAAGGTAGCGGTCCGCTTCCTCGACGAGGGTGGTAAGGGGGACGGCCATAAAAGACTCCTAAATATCCGGTTCGCAGGCGTCACAGCCTCGTATAATGCGCGACATTATGGGCGCTCCCGCGCCCCCTGCAACCTGTCAGGACTTACTTGATGCTCAAGGCACTGCGTTTTTTTGGATGGCCATTGCTGGCTGGCGTGCTGATCGCGATGCTGATTATTCAGCGTTATCCCCAGTGGGTTGGCCTGCCCAGTCTGGATGTGAACCTGCAGCAGGCCCCGCAAACCAGCACCGTGGTGCAAGGCCCGGTGACCTATGCCGACGCCGTGGTCATCGCCGCCCCCGCCGTGGTCAACCTGTACACCACCAAGGTGATCAACAAGCCGGCGCATCCCCTGTTCGAAGACCCGCAGTTCCGCCGCTATTTCGGTGATAACGGGCCCAAGCAGCGCCGCATGGAGTCCAGCCTCGGTTCCGGGGTGATCATGAGCCCGGAAGGCTACATCCTCACCAACAACCACGTGACCACCGGCGCCGACCAGATCGTGGTGGCCCTGCGTGACGGCCGCGAGACCCTGGCCCGCGTGGTGGGCAGCGATCCGGAAACCGATCTTGCGGTACTGAAGATCGACCTGAAGGATTTGCCGTCGATCACCCTCGGCCGCTCCGACGGCCTGCGCGTGGGTGACGTGGCGCTGGCCATCGGCAACCCGTTCGGCGTCGGCCAGACGGTGACCATGGGCATCATCAGCGCCACCGGGCGTAACCAACTGGGCCTTAACAGCTACGAAGACTTCATCCAGACCGACGCGGCGATCAACCCCGGCAACTCCGGCGGCGCGCTGGTGGATGCCAATGGCAACCTGACAGGCATCAACACAGCGATTTTCTCCAAGTCCGGCGGTTCCCAGGGCATCGGTTTTGCGATCCCGGTGAAGCTGGCGATGGAGGTGATGAAGTCGATCATTGAACACGGCCAGGTGATTCGTGGCTGGCTGGGCATTGAAGTCCAGCCCTTGACCAAGGAACTGGCCGAGTCGTTTGGCCTGACCGGGCGCCCGGGCATCGTGGTCGCTGGGATCTTCCGCGACGGCCCGGCGCAGAAAGCCGGCCTGCAACTGGGCGATGTGATCCTCAGCATCGACGGCGCACCCGCCGGTGATGGCCGCAAGTCGATGAACCAGGTGGCGCGGATCAAGCCGACCGACAAGGTGGCGATCCAGGTGATGCGCAACGGCAAGGAAATCAAGCTGTCGGCGGAAATCGGCCTGCGCCCGCCGCCGGCCACGGCACCGGTGAAGGAAGAGGAATAAGCGGCAGCGCACCCGCGCCCGTTCGCGGGCGCTGGTGCATTGATATGACATAGCAATCTTTCTCATTAGACATGTTATATTGTTTCAATATCGACATTGGAACGCTCTATCATGCCGTCTCGAAAATTTGCCCCCCTGGCCGGCCTGGCCCTGGGTTTGCTGCTCGACCCTGCCTACGCCGAAGAAAACACCCTGGAACTGGACACCATCAGCGTCACCACCGACGCCTACGAGTCGGCGACCGGCCCGGTGCAGGGTTACCGCGCGACCCGCTCCGCCAGCGCCACCAAGACCGACACCGCCCTGCGCGATATCCCGCAATCGATCAGCGTGATTCCTGCCACGGTACTTAAGGACCTGGGCAGCACCAGTGTGGAACGCGCCCTGGAATTTGCCGGCGGCGTCTCCAAGCAGAACAATTTTGGCGGCCTGACCCTTTACGAATACAGCGTGCGCGGCTTCACCACCTCCGAGTTCTACCAGGACGGCTTCAGTGCCAATCGCGGCTACCCGAGCACGCCGGACGCGGCAAACATCGAACGCATCGAAGTGCTCAAGGGGCCGGCCGCCAGCCTGTACGGACGTGGCGATCCAGGCGGCACAGTGAATATCGTCAGCAAGAAACCCCAACCCGAAGCCTTCACTACGCTGCAAACCAGCGCGGGCAGTTGGGACCGCTACCGCACCGCGCTGGACGTGAATACGCCGCTCGACAGCGAGGGTCGCGTGCTGTCGCGTGTGAACCTGGCGGTTGAAGACAACCACAGTTTTCGCGATCACGTGGGCGCCAAGCGAGTGTTCGTCGCGCCGTCCTTCAGTTGGGAACTGGACCCGGATACCACTCTGCTGGTGGAAAGCGAATTCGTGCGCCACGCCTCCACCTTCGACCGCGGCATTGTCGCCGACACCGGCATGTCCCATTCCACGTTCCTCGGCGAGCCCGACGACGGCAATATCCGCAACCACAACAACCGCATCCAGGCCGCGCTGGAACATCACCTCAATGATGCCTGGAAGCTGCGCCTGGCCAGTCATTACAAACAAGGCAGCCTGTGGGGCGACGCTTCGGAAAGCCGTGCGCTGAACGCCGACGGTCACACCGTCAACCGTCGCTACCGTGAGCGCTCAACCGGCTGGCACGACAGCATCACCCAACTGGAACTGCGCGGGCTGTTCGATATTGGCAGCTGGCAGCATGAACTACTGATCGGCACCGAGTACGAGGACTACCGCAAGAAGGAACGAGTGACCGCCATTGGCGGCAGCAACTACCCCGTTGATCTCTACAACCCGGTCTACGGCCAGCCAAAACCCAATGGCACGCGCACCGGTACCGATTTCTTCGAGCAGACCCAAAGCCATGCGCTGAACCTGCAAGACCAGATCGTCTTTACCGACCGCCTGCGCGGCATGGTGGGCGCGCGCTTCGAGCATTTCGACCAGAGCACCGACGACTTCACCCGCAACCACGCCAAAAGCCGGCAAACCCACGACGCCTTCACCCAACGCGCCGGCCTGCTCTATCAACTCACACCGCAGGTTGGGGTATTCGCCAACGCCTCCACCTCATTCAAGCCCAACAGCGGCCTGGATGCCGGTGGCAAGACCTTCAAGCCCGAAGAAGGTGTGGGGTATGAAGTCGGGGTCAAGAGCGAGCTGTTTGACGACCGCCTCAGCGCCACCCTCGCCGCCTTCCATATCGAAAAGGAAAACGTGCTGACCCTGGACCCGGCGACCAACACCAACCGCGCCATGGGCAAGGCGCGCAGCCAGGGCCTGGACCTGCAACTGACCGGGCAGGTCACCGACGCCATCCGCGTGATCGGCGCGTTGGCCTACATCGACGCCGAAGTGACCAAGGGCGATAAAACCATTCCTGCCGGCAGCCGTATCCTCGGCGTCGCCAAACGCAGCGGCAGTCTGTTGGGGGTGTACCAATTCCAGGACGGCGCATTGCGCGGTTCGGACCTGGGGGCGGCGTTTACCTATGTCGGTGATCGCTCCGGTGAGGCGGGAACAGGTTTTGAACTGCCGGCTTACCACACCGTCGATCTGCTGGCGCATTACAAAGCGACGGAGAATGTCACCGTGGGGCTGAACCTCAACAACCTGTTCAACGAGAAGTACTACGAGCGATCCTACAGCAGCTACTGGGTCAACCCCGGCGAGCCGCGCAACTTCACCGTCAGCCTGAGCCTTAACCTCTGACAGACATGAGACTAAATGTGGGAGGGGGCTTGCCCCCGATGGCGATGTGTCAGTCACTGATGTACTTACTGACTCTCCCTCATCGGGGGCAAGCCCCCTCCCACATTTGGATCGCGGACCGGCAAATGATACCGGTCGGCTCTAAGGCCACCGCGCTTTTGCTTTTGATCTCAGGCGCCCCGTTAAACCACGCTGGCCGAACGCAGGCTTGAATCCGTGGGTAACCCGGCAGGACGCCGGGTTA
>NZ_CVTU01000067.1:0-36943 GCF_900004965.1 Pseudomonas sp. 44 R 15 | reverse complement strand
TGCGGGTTTTCGATTTTGATCTGGTTGATCACATCGATCCCGAAGTTCAGGTGCATCGACTCATCGCGCAGGATGTACTGGAACTGTTCGGCCACGCCGGTCATTTTGTTGCGGCGGCCCATGGACAGGATCTGGGTGAAGCCGCAGTAGAAGAAGATGCCTTCCAGTACGCAGTAGTAGGCAACCAAGTTGCGCAGCAGCTCTTTGTCGGTGTCGACGGTGCCGGTTTCGAACTTCGGATCGGAGATCGAGCGGGTGTACTTCAGGCCCCAGGCGGCTTTTTTAGCGACCGATGGGATCTCGTGGTACATGTTGAAGATCTCGCCTTCATCCATGGCCAACGATTCAATGCAGTACTGGTAGGCGTGGGTGTGGATCGCTTCTTCGAAGGCCTGGCGCAGGATGTACTGGCGGCATTCGGGGTTGGTGATCAGGCGGTACACGGCCAGCACCAGGTTGTTGGCGACCAGGGAGTCGGCGGTGGAGAAGAAGCCGAGGTTGCGCATGACGATGCGACGTTCGTCGTCGGTCAGGCCTTCGGGGTTTTTCCACAGGGCGATGTCGGCGGTCATGTTGACCTCTTGCGGCATCCAGTGGTTGGCGCAGCCGTCGAGGTATTTCTGCCAGGCCCAGTCGTACTTGAAGGGCACGAGTTGGTTGAGGTCGGCGCGGCAGTTGATCATGCGCTTTTCGTCGACGGCGACGCGGGCGGAGGCGCCTTCGAGTTCGGCGAGGCCTTCGGCGACGTCGAGTTTGTCCAGTTCGGCCTTGGCGCGTGCGATGGCGGCCGAATCACTCGCGGTGACGGCGCGGGCTTCGATGGCGGCGGCGGCGCCGGCTCCGTCGAGGCGGTCCATGTTGGCTTCGGTGGCGTGGCCGGCGTTGGCGCCCTTGGTGGCTACTTCGCCTTCTTCTTCTTTGTCGAATTCGTCCCAGCTCAGCATGACGTGTCGTCTCCTGCGTGAGGGCTCAAAGGTGCCCGTGTGAAACCGGATAGTGGGGTGTTCACACGGCCCTGAGGCCGCGGTGGATCTTAAGGAATCGTTTGTTGCAGCAGCTCGCGCAGGCAAATAAACGGAAATTGCGTAACGGGTACTGCATGAGGCTTGAGGTGCGGAGCGGTAGGTGCAGGCTCCAGCGGAGGCCTCAGGTCTGGCTCTTCATCCCTGTGTAAAGGGATATTGCAGGCCCGATTTACCCGCGCATTATAGGGAAAAAAACGGGTTTGTGTTGTGGCGGATTGTCCCGGTGGGCGGACAAAAAGGTGGATATTTAGGCCAGAGTGAGGGATTACGGGGGGTTGGTGGGTAGGAAGTTTTTGACGGGAGGTGTCGGTATTTTACCGAGGGGGGAAGAGGTGATCAGGTTGTGGGTATTTGCGTTGCTCTGCGACGAGGAGCTCCCTTAAATTGCAGCAGTCAGCTACGTTGGGGAGGCAACTTGTTATGCGCACTGTTTCGATCATTGAGAGTGGAGAGGGTCAGACGATCCATTTGCCAGCGGATATGGCTTACGACGGGGTGGATGAGCTGGAAATTCTCAGGGAGGGGGACACAATTATTCTGAGGCCAGTCAGGCCCAGTTGGTTGTCGCTGGTCGATTTGCCTAAGGTGGATGAGGTTTTTTTGCAAGAAAGGAAAGATGTCATTGAGCGTGTGAAGCCCGATTCGGGCGCTTAGAGCGGATTGCAGTGGTGCAGCATCTATCGTCTTCGCGAGCAAGCCCGCTCCCACATTTGATCTGTGGTGCATTCGAGGTGGGTTCTTGGCCGCAAGAACGATCTCCTGCGGCGACCAAGATCCGGGTTAAAGCTAAATAACGAAGTTATTACCCGTTAGAGCAACCATTCCCCATCACATGATAATTAAGAATATGACGCTGGCCTTGCGAGTCTTCATATTCCATCTTCACCGGTACTACTTCACACACTTGTGGAATGTCACTCATGGACACTACTTTGGCGACGTCCAGGTGGGTGCTGTAGGTGTAGTCCTCGACAATCGGCGCGTTGCCGCCAGCCAGCTCCGTTGGGGCTTCGTCGGCCAGGGCAGCGGTGGCGCACAGGCTGCTGAGGGCTAATACTACTAAAGCTTTCATTTCTCTATTTACCTTCTTCAGGGCGAAAGGGGTCACGGGGCCCTTGTGAGGCCACGTGTGTCACTTGAAAGTTGGGAAGTTCGGATTAACGTTGCCTTCGTGGGGGCTGTTACGGTGTTAATCACAGTGCCTTGGTTGGCGGAGTTGATTTTAGGCGCCCGAGTTATATTCATATACCCGTGGTTTTGATAAACACTTTTGACGGTTTTTGTAACAATCCCTCGATGGAGGTTTTTTCAGCAGGCCGCCAAGCGCCACAGGACGCGGGCCAGAGCGGGATACCGGCATAGCTGGGCAATTTGTAGGGTCTTGTTACTACCATCGTCGAATGGTTCTATAGGCCTACCCCGGCTACAACAGGGGCCATACAACAACAACTATTGTCACCGAGGTAAGAAAGATGAGTGCGGCTTCCCTGTACCCCGTTCGTCCCGAAGTAGCAGCCAACACGCTGACCGACGAGGCGACCTACAAGGCGATGTACCAGCAGTCGGTGGTCAATCCCGATGGTTTCTGGCGCGAGCAAGCCAAGCGTCTCGACTGGATCAAGCCTTTCACCACGGTGAAGCAGACGTCGTTCGACGATCACCATGTCGACATCAAGTGGTTTGCCGATGGCACCCTGAACGTTTCCTACAACTGCCTGGACCGCCACCTCGCCGAGCGTGGCGACCAGATCGCGATCATCTGGGAGGGCGATGACCCTGCCGAGAGCCGCAACATCACCTACCGCGAACTGCATGAACAAGTCTGCAAGTTCGCCAACGCCCTGCGCGGCCAGGACGTTCACCGCGGCGATGTGGTGACTATCTATATGCCGATGATCCCCGAAGCCGTGGTCGCCATGCTGGCCTGTACCCGCATCGGGGCGATTCATTCGGTGGTGTTCGGTGGTTTCTCGCCCGAAGCCCTAGCCGGTCGCATCATCGACTGTAAGTCGAAGGTTGTTATCACGGCTGACGAAGGCATTCGCGCGGGTAAGAAGATTCCGCTCAAGGCCAACGTCGATGACGCCCTGACCAACCCGGAAACCAGCAGCATCCAGAAGGTCATCGTGTGCAAGCGCACCAATGGCGCGATCAAGTGGAACCAGCATCGCGACATCTGGTACGAAGACCTGATGAAAGTGGCGGGCACCGTGTGTGCGCCCAAGGAGATGGGCGCCGAAGAAGCGCTGTTCATCCTCTACACCTCCGGCTCCACCGGCAAGCCCAAGGGCGTGCAGCACACCACCGGCGGCTATCTGCTGTATGCAGCCCTGACCCATGAGCGCGTGTTCGACTACCGCCCGGGCGAAATCTACTGGTGCACCGCCGACGTCGGCTGGGTCACTGGCCACACTTACATCGTCTACGGCCCGCTGGCTAACGGCGCGACCACGCTGCTGTTCGAAGGTGTGCCGAACTACCCGGATATCACGCGGGTGGCGAAGATCGTCGACAAGCACAAGGTCAACGTCCTCTACACCGCGCCGACCGCGATCCGCGCGATGATGGCCTCGGGCACCGCCGCCTGCGAAGGCGCCGACGGCAGCAGCCTGCGCCTGTTGGGGTCGGTGGGCGAGCCGATCAACCCGGAAGCGTGGGACTGGTACTACAAGAACGTCGGCCAATCCCGTTGCCCGATTGTCGACACCTGGTGGCAGACCGAAACCGGCGGCAACATGATGAGCCCGTTGCCGGGGGCCCATGCGCTCAAGCCGGGTTCGGCGGCGCGGCCTTTCTTTGGTGTGGTGCCGGCGTTGGTGGACAACCTGGGCAACCTGATCGAAGGTGCGGCCGAAGGCAACCTGGTGATCCTCGATTCGTGGCCGGGCCAGGCGCGTACGCTGTACGGCGACCATGATCGTTTCGTCGACACCTACTTCAAGACTTTCCGCGGCATGTACTTCACCGGTGACGGTGCGCGACGTGACGAGGACGGTTACTACTGGATCACCGGGCGTGTGGACGACGTGCTCAACGTGTCCGGCCACCGCATGGGCACCGCCGAGATCGAAAGCGCCATGGTCGCCCACCCGAAAGTCGCGGAAGCGGCGGTGGTGGGGGTGCCGCATGACATCAAGGGGCAGGGCATCTACGTCTACGTCACCTTGATCGGCGGCGAAGAGCCCAGCGAGCAATTGCGCCTGGAGTTGAAGAACTGGGTGCGCAAGGAGATCGGCCCGATTGCTTCGCCGGACGTGATCCAGTGGGCGCCGGGCTTGCCGAAGACGCGCTCGGGGAAAATCATGCGGCGCATTCTGCGCAAGATTGCCACGGCTGAGTATGACGGGTTGGGGGATATCTCCACCCTGGCCGACCCGGGGGTGGTTGCGCAGTTGATTGAGACGCACAAGACCATGAACGTCGCTTAAGGTGGGGTAGGTGGGACAAAGCCCCATTCGGCGCAGGCCGGGTGGGGCTTTTTTATGGGATCTTGCACACAGTGAAGATCCCTTGTGGGAGGGGGCTTGCCCCCGATGGCAGTGGGTCAGTGGAGCATGTATCAGCTGGCACACCGCTATCGGGGGCAAGCCCCCTCCCACATTTGGATTGCATTTCAAGGCGTGTGCAGAGGGTGGTCTGGCAGACCTGCATAACCAACAAGCCAATAAATATCGATTTGCGCAGTAGGATATTTCTGAATGTTACCGTCGAACGCAAATGTGTAACCCTGCGCCCTGGCATGAGGCGAACGGCTACATCCGCGCCCCGAAAAACTGCGTTTCAGACACCCCCGCAAATAAGATTAAACGCCACACTTGCCGTGCCAGAAGGGTTTGCGAATAATAGGCCCGCAATTTGCAGCATTAGCTGGTTTAATATCTTTTGTCTCTGCATAAAATCCAGAGGCTGTCAATGGGCTGGAACCGCTTTCTCGGTGCTTCTGTAAATTGTTGTCGCATTGAGGAAATATCGGCTTTCCGCCTGTCGTTAGAATGCCGATCACTCGCTCGTCGTCGCTGGCACTCTCTGGCGCAGGACGCTGCAACGCTATTCGGTTTCACCTTCGCCGCATCGTGGGCCATGGCTCATACTGCTGTTTTGCCCTATACCGATGGAGTCCCAAGATGAAGAAACTCGTGCTGTTGGGCGCCCTGGCGCTGTCCGTGCTGTCCATGCAGGCTTTCGCCGAAGGCAAGCCACTGAAGATTGGTATTGAAGCCGCTTACCCTCCGTTTGCCTCGAAGGCGCCGGATGGCAGCATCGTCGGTTTTGACTACGACATCGGCAACGCCCTGTGCAAGCAGATGGACGTGAAGTGCACCTGGGTCGAGCAGGAATTCGACGGCCTGATCCCGGCGCTGAAAGTGCGCAAGATCGACGCGATCCTGTCGTCCATGTCCATCACGGAAGACCGCAAGAAGTCCGTCGACTTCACCAACCGCTACTACCTGACGCCGGCGCGCCTGGTGTTGAAGGAAGGCACCACGGTCAGCGACAGCCTGGATGAACTCAAGGGCAAGAAGATTGGTGTGCAGCGCGGTTCGATCCACGATCGTTTCGCCAAGGAAGTGCTGGCTCCCAAAGGCGCCACGGTTGTGCCTTACAGCTCGCAGAACGAAATCTACCTGGACGTGGAAGCCGGTCGCCTCGACGGCACCGTGGCTGACGCCACCCTGTTGCAGGAAGGTTTCCTCGACACCCCCGCCGGCAAAGGCTACGCGTTCACCGGCCCATCGTTCACCGACGTCAAATACTTCGGCGACGGCGTAGGCATCGCGGTACGCAAGGGCGACCAGGAAAACCTGGACCGTATCAACGCCGCTATCGCAGCGATCCGTGCCAACGGCGAGTACAAGAAAATCCAGGACAAGTACTTCAACTTCGACATTTACGGGCCTGAAGCCAAGTAAATCGTCGCAGCTGTCTGTCTGAAATGGCGCAAGCAACAGAACACTCTGAAGTTTGCGCCATTTTTTCATCCCCCTTTTCGAGGACCTGAATCATGTTGAAAGGCTACGGGGCCGTTATCCTCGATGGCGCATGGTTGACGCTTCAGCTCGCCTTGTCGTCCATGGCCCTGGCCATTGTTCTGGGTCTGATCGGGGTCGCGTTACGCCTGTCGCCGGTGCGCTGGTTGGCCTGGCTGGGTGACTTGTACTCCACGGTGATCCGCGGGATCCCCGACCTGGTGCTGATCCTGCTGATTTTCTACGGCGGTCAGGACCTGCTCAACCGCGTCGCGCCGCTGCTCGGCTACGACGACTATATCGACCTGAACCCCCTGGCCGCCGGTATCGGCACCCTGGGTTTCATCTTTGGCGCCTACCTGTCGGAAACCTTCCGCGGCGCCTTCATGGCCATTCCCAAGGGGCAGGCTGAAGCCGGCCTGGCGTATGGCATGAGCGGCTTCCAGGTGTTTTTCCGGGTGATGGTGCCGCAGATGATTCGGCTGGCGATCCCCGGTTTCACCAACAATTGGCTGGTTCTGACCAAGGCGACTGCGCTGATTTCAGTGGTGGGCCTGCAAGACATGATGTTCAAGGCCAAGCAGGCGGCCGACGCCACCCGCGAGCCTTTTACCTTCTTCCTCGCAGTGGCGGCGATGTACCTGGTGATTACCAGCGTGTCGTTGCTGGCCCTGCGCTACCTTGAGAAGCGCTACTCGGTAGGCGTAAGGGCGGCTGATCTATGATCTTCGACTACAACGTCATCTGGGAGGCCATGCCGCTGTACCTCGGCGGCCTGCTGACCACCCTCAAACTGCTCGCCATAGCGCTGTTCTTCGGCCTGCTCGCTGCCTTGCCCCTGGGCCTGATGCGCGTGTCCAAGCAGCCGATCGTCAATGGCGCGGCGTGGCTGTACACCTATGTGATTCGCGGCACGCCGATGCTGGTGCAGCTGTTTTTGATCTACTACGGGCTGGCCCAGTTCGAAGCGGTGCGGGAAAGCTTCCTGTGGCCGCTGCTGTCCAGCGCCACCTTCTGCGCGTGCCTGGCGTTTGCGATCAACACCAGCGCCTACACCGCCGAGATCATCGCCGGCAGCCTCAAGGCCACGCCCAATGGCGAGATCGAAGCGGCCAAGGCCATGGGCATGTCGCGCTACAAGCTGTACCGCCGCATTCTGCTGCCGTCGGCCCTGCGCCGCGCGCTGCCGCAGTACAGCAACGAAGTGATCATGATGCTGCAGACCACCAGCCTGGCCTCCATCGTCACCTTGATCGATATCACCGGTGCCGCGCGCACGGTGAACGCGCAGTATTACCTGCCGTTCGAAGCCTATATCACCGCCGGCGTGTTCTACCTGTGCCTGACATTCATCCTGGTGCGCCTGTTCAAGTTGGCCGAGCGCCGCTGGCTGAGCTACCTGGCTCCACGGAAGCATTGATATGGAACGTATCGATCACCTGTTGCCCTGGGGTCACCTGGGCTGCGAACGCCAGCTGAGCGTGTTTCGTTTCGGCAGTGGCGAGCGCAAGGCGTATATCCAGGCCAGCCTGCATGCCGATGAATTACCCGGCATGCGCGCGGCCTGGGAGCTGAAAAAGCGCCTCAGCGAACTGGAACAGCAAGGCGCGCTTAACGGCGTGATCGAGTTGGTACCGGTGGCCAACCCGATGGGCCTGGGCCAGTTGCTGCAAGGCAGCCATCAGGGCCGTTTCGAGGTGGGCAGCGGCAAGAATTTCAACCGCGATTTCGTTGAGCTGAGCGAGCCGGTCGCCGAGCGGCTGCAAGGCAAGCTGGGCGATGACCCCCATGCCAATGTGCGTATGATTCGCCAGGCCATGAGCGATGTGCTCACGGCCTTGCCCGCGCCGAGCAGCCAGTTGCAAGGCATGCAACGTATCCTGCTCAGCCATGCCTGCACCGCCGACGTGGTGCTCGACCTGCATTGCGACGCCGAGGCCGCGCTGCACATGTACGCACTGCCCCAGCACTGGCCGCAGTGGCGTTCGCTGTCGGCGCATTTGAATGTGAAGGTCGGCCTGCTCGCGGAAGATTCCGGCGGCAGTTCGTTTGATGAAGCCTGTTCGTTGCCCTGGCTGCGTTTGTCGCGCACGTTCCCCGACGCGCAGATTCCACTGGCCTGTCTGGCGACGACGCTGGAGTTGGGCGGCCAGGCTGACACCGGCCGCGATGAAGCGATCTTCCACGCTGAAGGCATCCTGGCGTTTCTGGCCGAGCAAGGCCTGATCAAGGGCGAATGGCCGGCACCGCAACACGAAGCGTGCGAAGGCATGCCGTTCGAAGGCACCGAATTGCTGTTCGCTCCCCACGCCGGGGTGATCAGTTACCTGCGTAAGGCCGGTGACTGGGTCGAGCAGGGCGACCCCATTTTTGAAGTGATTGATCCCCTGGCCGACCGCGTGAGCATTATCTGCGCGGGTACGTCCGGGGTGTTGTTTGCCGTTGAACGGCTGCGTTATGCCCAAGCGGGTTTCTGGCTGGCCAAGGTGGCGGGGCGCGAAGCGCTGCGTCACGGGCGCTTGCTCAACGACTGACCACCTGTTTTTGTGAGAACCGACCGCATGTACAAGCTTGAAGTCCAAGACCTGCATAAACGCTATGGCAGTCATGAAGTGCTCAAGGGCGTGTCCCTGGCCGCCGCAGCTGGTGATGTGATCAGCATCATCGGCTCCAGTGGTTCGGGCAAAAGTACGTTTTTGCGCTGCATCAACCTGCTGGAGCAGCCCCACGCCGGCAAGATCCTGCTCAACAACGAAGAGCTGAAACTGGTCGCGACCAAAGACGGCGCGATGAAGGCCGCCGACCCCAAACAACTGCAGCGCATGCGTTCGCGCTTGTCCATGGTGTTCCAGCATTTCAACCTGTGGTCGCACATGACCGCGATTGAAAACGTGATGGAAGCGCCGGTGCATGTGCTGGGCGTGTCGAAGAAAGAAGCCCGTGAAAAGGCCGAGCACTACCTGGCCAAGGTCGGCGTGGGCCATCGCAAGGATGCGTTCCCCGGCCACATGTCCGGCGGCGAGCAGCAGCGCGTGGCCATTGCCCGTGCCCTGGCGATGGAACCTGAGGTGATGCTGTTCGACGAACCGACGTCGGCGCTCGACCCCGAGTTGGTCGGTGAAGTGCTCAAGGTGATGCAGGACCTGGCCCAGGAAGGCCGCACCATGGTGGTGGTGACCCATGAAATGGGCTTTGCCCGTGAGGTGTCGAACCAGTTGGTGTTTCTGCATAAAGGCATTGTCGAAGAGCGCGGCAACCCGCGCGAAGTGCTGGTGAACCCGCAGTCCGTACGGTTGCAGCAGTTCCTCTCCGGCAGCTTGAAATAGTCCTTTGCTGTTGGAGCTGCTTTATGTGGGAGGGGGCAAGCCCCCTCCCACATTTGATCACCATTGTTTTTGAGATTTGTGTGGGTTTACCGGCTAGCATTGGCCTCTGTCTTCATTACCGTTACTCGCTTCGGATAGCACTCCATGACCGCCCATAAAATTGGTTTCCTGATTTGGCCCAGCACAAAAGCACTCACGCTTGCGCTGGCTGAGGAGGCCTTGCGCGTTGCTCAGCGGGTGCATCCGGAGGTGGTCTACGAGTTATCGTTTCTACAGGCCGAGCCGCAAACCGAAGGGGCCTGGCAGTTGCCCGGCGAGCCGTGGGCCGGCAAGTTGGACGGCTTTCAGAAACTGTTCCTGCTGGCGGACGAGCCGCCCACCGTCATCGCTTCCCAGCTCAGCACTGCGCTCAAGCAACTGGTCCGGGCAGGGTGTGTGATCGGTGGATTATCGGCGGGCGTGTACCCGCTGGCCCAGCTCGGCTTGCTCGACGGCTATCGCGCCGCCGTGCACTGGCGCTGGCAGGACGATTTTGCCGAGCGCTTCCCCAAGGTCATCGCCACCAGTCATCTGTTTGACTGGGACCGTGATCGCCTGACCGCTTGCGGCGGCATGTCGGTGCTCGATCTGCTGCTGGCGGTACTCGCGCGTGACCACGGCGCCGAACTGGCCGGCGCGGTCTCCGAAGAACTGGTGGTAGAGCGCATCCGTGAAGGCGGCGAGCGCCAGCGCATCCCCTTGCAGAACCGCCTGGGTTCCAGTCATCCGAAACTGACCCAGGCTGTTCTATTGATGGAAGCGAATATCGAAGAACCGCTGACCACCGATGAAATCGCCCAGCACGTGTGCGTGTCCCGACGACAACTGGAACGCATCTTCAAGCAATACCTCAACCGCGTCCCCAGTCAGTATTACCTGGAGCTGCGCCTGAACAAGGCCCGCCAGATGCTGATGCAAACCAGCAAGTCGATCATCCAGATCGGCCTGTCGTGCGGCTTTTCCTCGGGGCCGCACTTCTCCAGCGCCTACCGTAACTTCTTCGGCGCTACGCCGCGCGAAGACCGCAACCAGCGCCGCAGCAGCAGCCCGTTTGAATTGTCGTCGGTACCGTCCGAGCGCGGTTGATCGACCTCAGTCTTCGTCGGGGACAGGCCTGGCCACTATCAAAGGTTGGCCTTGATTGTCCACGGTGGCGGCCGCCACCTGGAAGTCCACGCCCGTGCGCTGATAGTACTGACGCAAGCGCAGCAGGCTTTGCGCCGACAGGGGGTTGCCGCTCAAATCGCTGTCGCCATTGAAGGCTGCCGAGGTCTCCAGCAAGTCCGCCGGTATCTCCTGGATGGCGTTGTTGCTCAAGTCCAGCGTTTGCAGTTGATCCAGGCCAAAGACGCCCTGCGGAACTTCGTTCAGTGCCGCGTTGCTCAAGTGCAGCGAGGTCAGTTCACGCAATGAGCTGATGTCAGGGGTAAGGCCCAAGGGGTTGTGGCTCAGATTGACGAACTCAAGTTCGGTGAGGGCGGTCAGCCTGCCACGGGTTTCGGGGGTCAATCGGATCGCGCATTCGGTCATGTCCAGCGTGGAAAGCTTGGGCATGCGCTGGAGCGCCTCGGGCAGGGCGCCCAGGGAGCATTTGCTGAGCCTGAGTGTTTGCAGGTGGGTGAAGCTGCGCAACATCGTGTCGACGCCGGTCGTGGTGCCGTTCCCGTCCAGTTGGAGCAAGGTCACGTGGTCGAAGTTGGCGTTCAATGCTGGTAAATCGCCCATCACCGGAGTGTCGAGTATGACTTGATGGGTGAGCTCATCGTCCAGGCTGTCTTCATCCTCGGGGCTTTCTCGTCGCCAGGCCTGTTCCAGCAGTGTCTTGAAGTTGCGTCGCCTCAGTTGGTCCTGGGCACGGGTTTGTTCGTCAATGGGCACATCCAGGATCGGATGGCGGTCCGGAACGGCCTGCACCCACAGTTGCAGGTCATTGCCCAGTTGTTCGTACTCGGCCGCCAGGTGCGTCAGCGTTGGGTCCACTGCCGCCAAGTCGCCGGGCAGGTGGAAGATGAAACGGTCTGCCTCGGTGTCGAGGAACGAGGGGTATAGCTGCTGCGTGCGCCGGCGTTGGGCCACGGGTGCCTGGGCGGCGAAGCTTTCGCCGGTGCGCTGGCAGTAGCGTTTGATCGACTCCAGGGCCTGGGGTGCCAAGGGGTTTTCCGACAGGTCCAGGCCACTGGTGCTCGAGGCCGGCATGGAAAACAGCGCGTCGGGCAGTTGCTCGATAGCGTTTTTGCTCAAGTTGATCGACTGGCGTGGCGGGTCGCCCAGCAGGCTCTGGGGGACCTGCGTCAATCCGGTGTCCTTGAGTGAAATGCTGCTCAGTCTGGGCAAGTGACTGAAGTCCGGGGTGTTTACCAGTGGATTGTGATCCAGGTTCAGGTATTCGAGGCGGCTCATGCCTTGCAACTTCGCGGCGCTGGCGGGGCTCAGTGCTATCGAGCAGCGTGGCAGTCCCAGTACGGTCAGTGCCGGCAGGTTGAACACCGGTGCCGGCATGTCGCCGAGCGCAACGTTTTCGAGGTGCAGGATGCTCAAGGCCGGGAAGCTGTCGATCAAGGCCGACGATTGCATTGGGCCGCCATTGCCTTTGATGGTCAGTGAGCCAACGTGCTTGAAGCGCGCGCTCAGCGTGGGCAACTCGCCCGCCAGCGTTGCGGGGATTTCCAGGGCATGGACGAATTGAGTGTCCTGGGGGATTTCCCTGCGCCAGCTTCGTTCAAGCAAGGCGTTAAGCTGGCTGCGCCGGGTGGCTTCCGGGGGCGCCAGCTGCGGTTGTTGCGCCCAATGGTTGAGTTCTGACTGCAGCGTACCCAATTCCCCCGCCAATCTTGCCAGCTCGCGCTTACCCGCTTCCAGATCGCCCGGGAGGCTGTAGATAAGCTGGTTGATCTGGTTGATGTCCAGCGAGGGGTACAGCTGTTGTGCGTCACGCACATCTACCGCTGGCGCATTGGCCTCCCAGTAAGTGCCATGTTGCTGGTAGTAGGCTTTAACGCGCTCGAGCGTGGCCGATGACAGCGGGTTGTCAGACAGGTCGAAGGCAACGCTGGTATGTGAGGGCAGATCGAACAGCGCCTCAGGTAACTCGCTGATCCGGTTGCCGCTGAGAAAGGCCGCGCTCAGGTCATTGCGGGTGAGCATGCCGGGAGGGAGGCGATCAATGCCGGTTTCGGACAGGTCCAGGGTGTTCAACTCGTTCATTGCTTCGACGCTGGGCACCCGGCCCAAAGGGTTTTTATGCAGGTCCAGGGTTTGCAGTTGGGTCAGCGAGGCGAGCCGGGTCTGGCTGTGGGGCGTCAGGGTGACGCTGCAGTCGCTCAGACTCAGTACGTTCAGGCCGCGCATCTGAAACACGAACAGTGGCACGTTGCCCAAGGGAATACTGTCAACGCTCAGATGGCGCAGGCGGGGAAAGAGGGCCAGAAATCCGGCGGCGCCCTGTGTGTGGTGGCTGCCTGAGAGGGTCAGCATCGAGACGTGATCGAAGTTGGCCGATAGCCGTGGAAGTTCGCCGCGAATGTGATAGTGAAGGTTCAGCCGGTAGCCGTCGCGCGCAGGGTCTTCGAAGTAATCATCAACGGGCAGCTCCCGGCGCCAGCAGCGTTTGAGTTCAGTGGCAATGAGTTCGCGATTGCGTTGCTCGTACTGGCGCTGGCGCAGGCTGAGCAGGGAGCCGTGCGCGGGGTCTTGAAGCGGGATATTGCGTTGCCAGGTACTGAGGTCACGTTCCAGTTGGCGGTATTCGATGCCCAGCGCTTCCAGGCCGGCGAGCGCGCCACCTGTCTGTGAGTGCAAGTGGTTCACCAGCGTGGTCAATGGGTGTTCGCGAAGTTCGGGGTACAGGGCGCGCGCGCGGTCCAGCAGGCTCGGCGGGCCCAGCGGTGCCGGTGCCTGGGCACGGTAGCCGTTGTCGCTGCCTAACAGGCGCAGGGTTTCAGTGACGCTCTGCGGTTCGATATCAGGCGTGAACAGCACACGCAGTTCATCGCGGGGCAATGAATGTTGCCGCAGGCGCCTCTTGAGTTCGGCGCCCTGGTGAATCCGCAGGTCGAGCTGATCGCGTTGTTGATCGGGCAGTGCGCTCAAGATGGCCGAATACAGGTCCGTTTCACTCGAGAGCTCGCCCTGTTCGTCGCAGGGGATGTAGCGCCCTGCTTCGGTGCGCACCAGTGTGCGGTGAATGGGCGCATCGGTCGGGCCGATCTGCAGCCAGGTGGGGCCGGTGGGCGAGTGATGGCGAGCGTCGAGCCGTATCTCGCTCGACCAGCCCGGCAGCAGGCGCAGGCTGTTCAATTCAAGGCGATCGGTGTCCAGGGGCGGCGGTGCGGCCAGGTGCTGCCCCTCGTAGGCGCGATTGACCCGTACTTCGCTCCATGCGGTGCGTGCCAGTTCGGCCAGGCGTGGCGGGGTGTTGCCGTCATGCAGGAGCGCAAGCTCGGCGCCGGTCATTTGGTTCACCAGGGTTTGCGCAACGCTTGCGGGCAATTCAGGTGTGGTGCTGAGCAATTGTTGGGTAAGGGGGGCGACGGAGGCCCGCAACGGTGCATAGCGCGATTCGAACAACGCGCTGCGCTGACGCTCGGCAATATCGGCCAGGCTATGGCGCAGCAGGCGGCTGCGGTTTTCCAGGCTCAGCTCGGGGTCGCTGGCGCGTTCATCGAATTGGGCGCGAATTTCCTCGGGGCTCAGCCCACGCAAGACGGTTTTGAGCAAGTCGCCGTTTTCCAGCTGGGCTTCGTGTACCTGGATCACCGGCACGTTCCTGTCGCCGAACGCCCAGGCGGTCTGGCCCTTGTCATCGATGATGCGCAACGCTTTGGTACGCGGCCATGGCCCGTGGGTGGTCAGCAACTGCAAGGTGTCTTGAGGGTCGATCTGGTGATGCACCGCCGGGTCGTCGCTGCGCAGCTGCTCGATCAGCCGTTGGAGGCTGCGGTCGATGCGCAGGCGGCTCAAGGTATCGTCCAGCAGGGGCGACAGGCGTTCGCTGTTGACGTGCATCTTGCGCACGGCGTCTTCGGGAACGCCGCTGATGTCCAGGGCCAGTTCCCGGTCCGCCTCGCTCAGTGCCTGGGCACTGTGCCCCAGCCGACGCAACAGCGTAGGTCTGTCCCACGCCAGCGGTTGTTCAAGCTCGGTATGCCAGGCGCCGGCCTGGTTGTGTCGCACCACGGGGCGGTAGGCTTCAGGACGGCTTGGATGCTTGATGCGATAGAACTCGCTGTCGGCGTCTTTTTCCACGGAGTACAGCTTGCCTTCATGGGGCAAAATCGATTCCCTGCGCACCTCGTGCAGGCCCAACTCATTGATGCCAATGCGCGGCGGCAAGGCGGATGGATATTCGTAGGGCGCCAGGTCCGGTTTCCAGTAGCGTTGGGCGCCGTTGGCCAGGCTTACCGGTTTGAAGCTGTCGATGTACGCGAGGACGGGTTCGGGCAGCACTTTGCGCAACTCGGCCGGGCCAATCTGGCCGCCCACTGCGAAAGCACCCATTTGCACCAGGGATTCCAGCACGCTCATGAGGTGACCGAAAGCCTCCTTGCCCAGGCCTTCGGCCCAGTCGACGATGCCTTCGAACACGTCCTCAAGCAGTTGATAGGCCATGTAGCCCAGCATCAATTCGCCCAGCCCCGGGACGAAGGGGGCCACCACCATCAGTGCGGCATTGAGGATTGAGGCCGCCACATCGACGAAAGAGTCCCACAGCCGCCAGCGCGCCTCACGATCGACGCTGGCGGTGGAGACCGCCAGCGTGCGGGCGTCGTTGAGGATCTTGTCGAGTTTGCGATGGTACAGGTGCAACCAGGGATCGCCCGTGATGGGCTGGGCATCAAACTGTAGCTTGGGGTCGTCGATGGGCGTGCTGCGCCAGGGCGCCTGGCCGCTGCCCTCGACCGGCGGGTGCCAGGTGATCCGTGCCAGATGCTGGCTCAAGCCGGAAAAAAACACCCCGAGTTGAGCGTGGGGCACGAAGCGGCTGAAAAAGGTTTGGTAGTCGCGGTCACGCAGTTGTCGGGTCAGCTCCTGCTTGAACGCCAGGGGTGACGCATATTCCTTGACGGGGTGCTGCGGATCATCGGGAACATACGCCACCAGGCGTTGCGGCGACCGCGGGCTTTCAAGCTCGGGGGCGAACAGTTGAATGCCCGTCAGCGCAATCCCCATCATGCGTAAATCCTGGCAGCGCAGGCGCGCGCCGTCGAGCCTGGGGTCGGGTGTGCCGGCGATCAAGCTTTCGATCACGTCAGCGTAGTCATCGCTGATATCTGCGTTGATCCGGGCCAATTGCAGGGCTGCCCGTAGAGCGGCTTTCTGGCTGGCATCGACCTTCAGGCGCAAGACCGCAGCGGCCACGGGGTTGGACATGCCCAGCGCTTCGTTGAGGTAGCGGGCGTAGCGGGCGCCGATATCCAGGTCACGGCACAGGCTGGTGAACGCCGGAATTGAAAGCACACGCTTGATCTGCGCCAGGGTGTCGAATTGGCCGCTGGCCGAGGGCTTTGTGATAAAGGTCGAGGCCGGTGCGTAGGCGTCGACCAGGGTTTCCTTGTGTTCGAAATTATGCAGGGCGGCGTCCAATAGCGAGACCGTCCAGGTTCGCGCTGCGCCGGAGCGTATCGAAAACCAGGGGATGTGATCGGGGATGTACAGGCGCAGATAGGTCGCCTCGACATCCAGCACCAGGTTGAAGTCGGCTTTGAGTGCCTGTTCGAGTATCGGCGTGGCGAACGCCTTGATGTCCTGCAGGCTTTGCAACCCCAGGTCTACGCTGTTTTGCGCCTCCCAGTGGGCGCCGGTCAGCCGCGCAAGTGCGGCCCGTTGTTCAGCGCTGCCCTGCAACTGCAGCGGCTGGACGGCTTTGAGCGCCTGGCGTTTGCTGGCAGAGGCATTGCCGAGCCAGGGGGGCAGGGTGCCGGTCAACAGTTGATAGTGGCTGTCAGGCAGGCGGGTATCGGAATAGTCGATGTTCGTCATGGAGCGGGTCCGTGCAAGTCATGAAGGCTTGCAGTTAACCAGCCGGTCCCGGGCGGCGAACTTTAGATAGTTAGCGCGTCGCCACCCTTTCACCGGATATCCTGACGCAAACCTGATGCACCGTTTAAACTGCGCCATTGCGACGCTATTTGTCGCATTGGCGTAAACCCCCGAAAAACGCGGGTTGGCGCTATAAGAAGTTGTCGCTTGGCGACAAGGCCCAGCCGAAAACTGTCCTTACAATCCCTGCATCGCCCGCCAGTTCCAGGCAGGCGTTCCTCTTCAGGAGACTCCGATGTCCGTTGAGCAAGCCCCGGTGCAACGTGCCGATTTCGACCAGGTCATGGTGCCCAACTATGCACCTGCCGCCTTTATTCCCGTGCGTGGCGCAGGTTCGCGCGTGTGGGACCAGGCGGGTCGTGAGTTGATCGATTTTGCCGGCGGCATCGCGGTCAACGTATTGGGCCACGCCCATCCGGCGCTGGTCGGTGCGCTGACCGAACAGGCCAACAAACTGTGGCATGTCTCCAACGTGTTCACCAATGAGCCGGCGCTGCGCCTGGCTCATAAGCTGATCGACGCCACGTTTGCCGAGCGCGTGTTCTTCTGCAACTCCGGCGCCGAAGCCAACGAGGCCGCCTTCAAGCTGGCCCGTCGCGTCGCGTTCGACCGTTTCGGCAGCGAGAAGTACGAGATCATCGCCGCGCTGAACAGCTTCCACGGCCGTACGCTGTTCACCGTCAACGTCGGTGGCCAGTCCAAGTACTCCGATGGTTTCGGGCCGAAAATCACTGGCATCACCCATGTGCCTTACAACGACCTGGCTGCACTGAAGGCCGCTGTGTCGGACAAGACGTGCGCCGTGGTGCTGGAGCCGATCCAGGGTGAGGGCGGCGTGTTGCCGGCCGAACTGACTTACCTGCAAGGCGCCCGCGAACTGTGCGACGCCCACGACGCGCTGTTGGTATTTGACGAAGTGCAAACCGGCATGGGCCGCAGCGGTCACCTGTTCGCCTACCAGCATTACGGCGTGACGCCGGACATCCTCACCAGCGCCAAGAGCCTGGGCGGCGGTTTCCCGATTGCCGCGATGCTCACCCGTGAAGACCTGGCCAAGCACCTGGTGGTCGGCACCCACGGCACCACCTATGGCGGCAACCCGCTGGCGTGCGCGGTGGCGGAAGCCGTGATCGACGTGATCAACACCCCCGAAGTGCTGGCCGGCGTGAATGCCAAACACGCGCTGTTCAAGGCGCGCCTGGAGCAGATCGGCACGCAATACGGCATCTTTACGCAAGTGCGCGGCATGGGCTTGCTGATCGGTTGTGTGCTCAGCGATGCATTCAAAGGCAGGGCCAAGGACGTGTTCAACGCCGCCGAGAAAGAGAACCTGATGATCCTGCAAGCCGGCCCGGACGTGCTGCGCTTTGCGCCAAGCCTGGTGGTGGAAGAGGCGGACATCAAGGAAGGCCTGGACCGTTTTGAACGTGCTGTGAAGACGTTGACCCAAGCCTGATAGCAACACATTTGGCAGGTCGGACCGTTTCCAAATGTGGGAAGGGGCTTGCCCCCGATGGCGGTGGATCAGTCCCCTGATTTATCAACTGACACACTGCTATCGGGGGCCAGCCCCCTCCCACGTGGGATCTGTGTGAACTCAGTTCCCGTGTCCGGTATTTTTTCCTATGAGTTTTTCGAGTTAAGGAGTGACACCATGCTGGTGATGCGCCCCGCGCAAATGGCTGATCTGGGCGAGGTACAGCGTCTGGCTGCGGACAGCCCGATTGGTGTGACTTCCTTGCCGGATGATGTGGAACGCCTGAGCGACAAGATCGCCGCCAGTGAAGCGTCCTTCGCGGCCGAAGTGAGTTTCAACGGTGAAGAAAGCTATTTCTTCGTGCTTGAAGACACCGACACCGGCAAGCTCGCCGGCTGCTCGGCCATCGTTGCTTCAGCCGGCTACTCCGAGCCGTTCTACAGTTTTCGTAACGAAACCTTTGTGCACGCCTCCCGCGAGCTGAAGATCCACAACAAGATCCACGTGCTTTCCCAGTGCCACGACCTGACCGGCAATAGCCTGCTCACCAGTTTCTACGTGAAGCCTGCATTGGTCGGTTCGCCGTGGTCGGAACTCAATTCCCGTGGTCGCCTGCTGTTCGTCGCCAGCCACCCGGAGCGCTTTGCCGATTCGGTGGTGACCGAGATCGTTGGCTACAGCGACGAAAACGGCGATTCGCCGTTCTGGGACGCCATCGGTCGCAACTTCTTCGACCTCAACTACGCCGCCGCCGAGCGCCTGTGCGGGCTGAAAAGCCGTACCTTCCTCGCCGAGCTGATGCCGCATTACCCGATCTACGTGCCGCTGCTGCCGGACGCAGCCCAGGAGGCCATGGGCCAGGTGCACCCGCGTGCACAGATCACCTTCGACATCCTGATGCGCGAAGGCTTCGAGACCGATCACTACATCGACATCTTCGACGGCGGCCCGACGCTGCACGCGCGGGTGTCGGGGATTCGCTCGATTGCCCAGAGCCGCGTGGTGCCGGTGAAAATCGGCGAGATGGCCAAGGGCGTCGGTCGCCAGTACCTGGTGAGCAACGCGCAGTTGCAGGATTACCGCGCGGTGATGCTGGAGCTGGACTACGCGCCGGGCAAGCCAGTGATTCTGGACCTGGAGGCAGCTGAAGCCCTGGGTGTGGGCGAAGGTGCGAGTGTGCGCCTGGTTGCGGTTTAAAAAGAGAGTTTCGCGGGTGGCTGACCACAGCGGCCCGTTCGAGGAGATAGCATGATCGTTCGTCCCGTACGCAGCAGCGATTTACCGGCCCTGATTGACCTGGCGCGCAGCACCGGCACCGGCCTCACCACCTTGCCGGCCAACGAAGAGCGCCTGACCCATCGCGTGGGCTGGGCGGAGAAAACCTTTCGCGGCGAAGCCGGGCGCGGCGATGCGGACTACCTGTTCGTGCTGGAAAACGACGAAGGTCGGGTAGTGGGGATTTCGGCCATTGCCGGCGCCGTCGGCCTGCGCGAGCCCTGGTACAACTTCCGGGTCGGCCTGACGGTCAGCGCCTCCCAGGAGTTGAATATCTACCGCGAAATTCCGACGTTGTTCCTGGCCAACGACCTCACCGGCAATTCCGAGCTGTGCTCGTTGTTCCTGCACGCCGATTACCGCAACGGCCTCAATGGCCGCATGCTGGCCAAGGCGCGCCTGTTGTTCATCGCCGAATTCCCGCAATTGTTTGGCAACAAGATCATTGCCGAGATGCGCGGCGTGTCCAACGAGGCAGGGCGCTCGCCGTTCTGGGAAAGCCTGGGCCGACACTTCTTCAAGATGGAGTTCAGCCAGGCCGACTACCTCACCGGCGTCGGCAACAAGGCGTTTATCGCCGAGCTGATGCCGAAGTTTCCGCTGTACAGCTGCTTTCTTTCCGAAGACGCGCGCAACGTGATCGGCAAGGTGCATCCGGACACCGAGCCGGCGCTGAGCATGCTCAAGAGCGAAGGCTTCAGCTACCAGGGCTATGTGGATATTTTCGACGCGGGCCCGGCGGTGGAGTGTGAAACCAGCAAGATTCGTGCGGTGCGCGACAGCCAGGCGCTGGTGCTGGCCATCGGCACGCCGGGGGACGACGCCACGCCGTTCCTGATCCATAACCGCAAACGCGAAGACTGCCGCATCACGGCCGCACCGGCCCGTCTGGCTGCGGGCACGTTGGTGGTCGATCCCCAGACCGCCAGGCGCCTGCAGTTGGTGGTCGGTGATCAAGTGCGTGCTGTTGCGTTGTCTGCTGCTCGGGAGTCGAAATAATGAATTCGTTGTACATCGCAGGTAGCTGGCTGGCTGGCCAGGGTGAACTGTTTGAGTCGCGTAACCCGGTCACCCAGCAAGTGTTGTGGAGCGGCAATGGCGCGACGGCCGAACAGGTCGAGTCCGCCGTGCAGGCTGCGCGTCAGGCGTTTCCAGGCTGGGCTCGGCAGTCGTTGGAAGAGCGCATCGGTGTGCTCGAAACCTTCGCCGCCACGCTGAAAAGCCGCGCTGATGAAATCGCCCGCTGCATTGGTGAGGAAACTGGCAAGCCGCTGTGGGAATCGGCGACTGAAGTCACCAGCATGGCCAACAAGATCGCCATCTCGGTGCAAAGTTATCGCGAGCGTACCGGCGAGAAGAGCGGCGCCCTGGGCGACGCCACCGCTGTGCTGCGCCACAAGCCTCACGGTGTGGTGGCGGTGTTCGGCCCCTACAACTTTCCCGGTCACTTGCCGAACGGGCATATTGTCCCGGCGCTGCTGGCGGGTAACACCGTGCTGTTCAAACCGAGCGAGCTGACGCCCAAAGTTGCCGAGCTGACCGTGCAGTGCTGGATCGAAGCGGGTTTACCGGCGGGTGTATTGAACCTGCTGCAAGGCGCGCGGGAAACCGGTATCGCGCTGGCGGCCAACCCAGGCATCGACGGTCTGTTCTTCACCGGTTCCAGCCGAACCGGCAACCACCTGCACCAGCAGTTCTCCGGGCGTCCGGACAAGATCCTGGCCCTGGAAATGGGTGGCAACAACCCGCTGGTGGTAGACGAAGTGGCCGACGTGGATGCGGCGGTGTACACCATCATCCAGTCGGCGTTTATCTCCGCCGGCCAGCGCTGCACCTGCGCCCGTCGCTTGCTGGTGCCGGAAGGCGCCTGGGGCGATGCGTTGCTGGCACGTCTGGTAGCGGTCAGCGCCGCCATTGAAGTGGGCGCGTTCGACCAGCAACCGCCGCCATTCATGGGCTCGGTGATTTCCCTGGCTGCCGCCAAAGCCTTGATGGACGCCCAGGAACTGATGTTGGCCAATGGCGCTGTGGCGCTGCTGGAAATGACCCAACCCCGGGACCAGGCCGCCTTGCTGACCCCGGGCATCATCGACGTGACCTCAGTGACCGAGCGCGAAGACGAAGAACTGTTCGGCCCGCTGTTGCAGGTGATTCGCTACGCAGATTTTGCTTCGGCGATTGCCGAGGCCAACGACACCCAGTACGGCCTGGCCGCAGGCCTGCTGTCGGATTCCGAGGCGCGTTACCAGCAGTTCTGGCTGGAAAGCCGCGCCGGTATCGTCAACTGGAACAAACAGCTGACCGGCGCCGCCAGCACCGCGCCGTTTGGCGGGGTCGGGGCCTCGGGTAACCATCGCGCCAGTGCGTATTACGCGGCCGATTATTGCGCGTACCCGGTGGCGTCGCTGGAGACCCCAACGTTGGCGGTGCCCGCCACGCTAACACCTGGCATTACGCTTATTTGAATGTGGGAGGGGGCAAGCCCCCTCCCACACTGAATCTGTGGTGTGTTGAAGATTGCCTATAAGAACAGATGTTCGTGGAGCCTCGCCGATGAAATCCTATGAAGTCAATTTTGACGGTCTAGTGGGGCCGACCCATAACTACGGCGGCTTGTCCTTCGGCAACGTCGCGTCCCAGAGCAACAGCCAGCAGCATTCCAACCCCAGGGAAGCGGCGTTGCAGGGGCTGCAAAAAATGAAAGCGCTGATGGACATGGGCTTTGTGCAAGGCGTACTCGCGCCCCAGGAGCGCCCGGATGTGGCCGCTCTGCGCAACCTCGGTTTCAGCGGCACCGACGCTCAGGTCATCGAGCAAGCGGCCAGGCACGCCATGCCGTTGTTGGTGGCGAGTTGCTCGGCGTCGAGCATGTGGGTGGCCAACGCCGCCACCGTCAGCCCCAGCGCCGACACGGCGGATGGCCGCGTGCATTTCACCGCGGCCAACCTCAACTGCAAATACCACCGCAGCATCGAACACCCGACCACCAGCCGCGTGCTGGGGGCGATGTTCGCTGACCAGAAGCACTTCGCCCATCACGCGGCATTGCCGGCGGTGGCACAGTTTGGCGATGAGGGCGCGGCCAATCACACGCGCTTTTGCCGTGAATACGGTGAGGCCGGCGTCGAGTTCTTCGTGTTTGGCCGCAGTGCGTTCGATGCTCGCTACCCGGCCCCGCAAAAATATCCAGCGCGCCAGACACTCGAGGCGTCCCAGGCGGTTGCACGTCTGCACGGCCTGAAGGATGACGGCGTGGTCTACGCCCAGCAGAACCCGGCGGTGATCGATGCCGGTGTGTTCCACAACGACGTGATCGCGGTCGGCAACGGCGAGGTGCTGTTCTACCACGAGGACGCCTTCCTCAACACCGAACAGATGCTCGCCGAACTGCAGGGCAAGTTGGGCAAGCTGGGCGGCAACTTTCAGTCCGTGTGTGTGCCGCGTTCCCAGATCAGCGTCGAGGATGCGGTGCGCTCCTACTTGTTCAACAGCCAACTGCTGACACGTACCGATGGCTCGATGCTGCTGATCGTGCCGGAAGAATGCCGCGCCAACCCGCGCGTCTGGGCGTACCTGCAGCACCTCACGGCCAGCGGCGGCTTGATCCGCGAAGTGAAGGTGTTCGACCTCAAGCAAAGCATGCAGAACGGCGGCGGCCCGGCGTGCCTGCGTTTGCGTGTGGCGTTGAACGAAACCGAACTGGCGGCGGTGAATCCAGGCGTTATCATGACCGCGCCGCTGTACGACACCCTGACCCAATGGGTCAACAGGCACTACCGCGACAGCCTGCGCGAAACCGACCTGGCTGACCCGCAATTGCTGCTTGAGTGCCGGACGGCACTGGATGAACTGACGCAAATCCTTAAACTGGGCTCGGTTTATCCTTTCCAGATCAATTAACGCCCTACGGCTGAGATATTTTATTTATGACCGACACCCTGAAGCTGATCCTTGAAGACACCGACGGCACCCAGCTGGAAACCTCCTGCACCCGCGTTGCCGTGGTCTGGCAGGGCAAGGAGATCTGGATCCAGCATGACGGCCGTGGCCAACTGCTGATCGGTGTGGATGTGGAAGAGGGCGACGCCGAGTACGCCAACCTGCTGATGCGCCCGCTGGCGACCAACCTGATGAGCCTGGAACTGGAAATGGAACCGGCTGACGTCGAAGGTGATGACGACGATCACGTCCACGGCCCAGGCTGCAACCACTAAGGAAGCTGCTTATGCTCGCCCTCGGCAAACTGCTTGAACTGACCCTCGCCGGTCGCGAACCGGCGCAAAAAATTCAACTGACTGTCGACGGCGTGCAAATGCGCTGGCTCAGTGAGGGCGCGCTTGAAGTGCGCCCGCCTGAAGCCCGGGACAATGGCGGCGACCTGCTGCTGTCGTCCGGCATCCATGGCAACGAAACCGCGCCGATCGAACTGCTCGACCGCCTGCTGCATGGCATCGCCCGTGGGGAGATCAAGCCCCGCACCCGTATTCTGTTCCTGTTCGGCAACCCCGAGGCCATGCGTCGCGGCGAGCGTTACCTTGAACTGGACATCAACCGGCTGTTCAACGGCCGGCATGAAAGCAACATTGGTCCCGAAGCCATGCGCGCCGCCGAACTTGAACAGTTGGCCCGCAGCTTTTTCAGCCAGCCGGGCCGTTCGCGCCTGCATTACGACCTGCACACCGCGATTCGCGGCTCGAAGATCGAGCAATTTGCGCTGTACCCGTGGAAAGAAGGGCGCCAGCATTCGCGCCGTGAGCTGGAGCGCCTGCGCGCCGCCGGAATGGAGGCGGTGCTGCTGCAGAACAAAGCCTCTATCACCTTCACGGCGTTCACCTACGAACGACTCGACGCCGAGGCCTTCACGCTGGAGCTGGGCAAGGCCCGTCCTTTCGGCCAGAACCAGAGCGTGGATGTGTCCAGGCTGGAGACGCGCCTCAAGCACATCATCGAAGGCACCGAGCCTGAGACAGGCGACCTCGACGGCTTGAAGCTGTTCGCCGTCGCACGGGAAATCATCAAGCACAGCGACGCGTTCCTGCTGCATTTGCCGGCGGACGTGGAAAACTTTTCGGAATTGGAAAAGGGGTATCTGCTGGCCGAAGATGTGGCCCAGACCCGCTGGGTGATCGAGGAGGAGGGCGCACGCATCATCTTCCCCAACCCGAAGGTGAAGAATGGTTTGCGCGCGGGAATTCTCATCGTGCCGACCACAGAAGCTGGCCTTGCATAGATCTCAGGCCTGACTGGCTTCAAATGTGGGAGGGGGCTTGCCCCCGATAGCGGTGTTTCAGCTACAGATGAGCTGACTGACACACCGCCATCGGGGGCAAGCCCCCTCCCACACTCGTTTTGCGGTGTTGCTTAGACCGCTACAGCACGCGGCTCGCTACGACGGATCGCCCGCACCTTGTGCAGGGTGTCGGCACACGTCCGCGCAGCTTCCTGGCCCTTGTGCACGAAATGCTCGTAGAAGAAGGTGGTGTGTTCGCTGCCCCCGTGGAAATGGTGGGGAGTCAGGGATACCGAAAATACCGGCACTTCGGTTTCCAGCTGCACCTGCATCAGGCCGCTGACCACCGATTGGGCGACGAACTCGTGACGATAAATGCCGCCATCCACCACCAGTGCGGCGGCGACGATACCGGCGTAACGGCCGGTCTTGGCCAGCAGCTTGGCGTGCAGGGGCATTTCAAAGGCGCCGCCGACTTCGAAGAAATCGATGTCCGATTCCTGGTAGCCCTGGGCGATCATTTCGGCGAGGAAACCTTTGCGCGACTGGTCGACAATATCCTTGTGCCAGCAGGCCTGGATAAACGCGACACGCTCGCCGTGATGGTTTTTGCTTTTGCTGTCGATTGCGGTGGGTTGCATGTTCTGACTCCTGTTTAAGAAAAAAACAGGGCGTTATGAATCGAATGGGATTTAAGGGTACGCGTGCGCGAACAGGCGCGCGGCCCTTAGGTGCCAATCCCGTTCTCTCTTCATCCGGACTATGACCGTCGGCCCCGGGATCACACCGGGTCTGCTGACCTTGTCGCCGTCCTGCCTGAGCAGTTCGAGGCGCCAAGCGCTCGCGGGCTATGCACATTGCGCGCAATTACCGCCGGTGGGGAATTGCACCCCGCCCTGAGAACGTTGCCGCCAGAACCCTGGCGGCGCAGAGTTTTTAACATGGTTTTTCAAAAACTGCACGGTTGCCGTATCGATAAGCTATATCGGTTTGTTTGGTGGGTATTCGATTGAGTGCAGCGGGGACTTGATATTGCGTGGCTTTGCCCGCAGTAATCACTCACAAAAGGACTTATCCATTCCGTTAGAGGCCCCCTTCATGACCGTGATCGACCTGCGCAGCGACACCGTGACTCAACCCACCCCCGGTATGCTCGATGCGATGGCCAGCGCCGTCAGCGGTGATGACGTCTACGGCGAAGACCCCAGCGTCAACCGACTGGAGGCTGAACTGGCCAGGCGCCTGGGGTTCGACGCTGCGCTGTTCGTGCCCACCGGCACCATGAGCAACCTGCTGGCGTTGATGGCTCATTGTGAGCGCGGCGAAGAATATATCGTCGGACAACAGGCCCATACCTACAAATACGAAGGCGGCGGGGCGGCCGTGCTCGGTTCGATCCAGCCGCAGCCGCTGGAAGTGCAGGCCGACGGTTCCCTCGACCTGGATCACGTGCTCGACGCGATCAAACCCGACGACTTCCACTTCGCCCGTACGCGCTTGCTGGCGTTGGAAAACACCATGCAGGGCAAGGTGCTGCCGCTGGAATATCTGGCCCGGGCGCGTGCGTTTACCCGTGAACACGGCCTGGCTTTACACTTGGATGGCGCGCGGCTTTACAACGCAGCGGTCAAATTGGGCGTGGAGGCACGAGAGATTGCCCGGCATTTCGATTCGGTGTCGGTGTGCCTGTCCAAGGGGCTCGGCGCACCGGTCGGCTCGGTGCTGTGCGGTTCCACCGCGTTGATCGCCAAGGCGCGGCGCCTGCGCAAGATGGTCGGCGGCGGCATGCGCCAGGCCGGTTCCCTGGCGGCGGCGGGCCTGTATGCCCTGGATCACCAGGTGCAGCGTTTGGCCGATGACCACGCCAATGCGCAGTGGCTGGGGGATGCGTTGCGCCAGGCCGGTTATACGGTCGAGCCGGTACAGACCAACATGGTCTATGTGCAGATGGGCGATCGGGCGCAGGCCCTGAAAGGCTTTGCCGCCGAGCACGGGATCAAGTTGAGCGCCGCGCCGCGTCTGCGCATGGTCACGCATCTGGATGTCAGTCGGGCCCAGATCGAGCAAGTCGTGCAGACATTCGTCGCATTTTCGCGGAAATGACAGTGCAGGCCGTCTAATTGACTGTTTCTATCACATAAACACGCTGTACCACCGGCAAAGGGCCGATATAATGCGGCCCTTTGCCGTCGCTTCGTCTGATGATGTTGCGCACTGGCCTTTGGCCGCAGCCTCCGTGGAAGAACCTAATGAAAAGCGCAGAAATCCGTGAAGCCTTCCTTCGCTTCTTCGAAGAGCAAGGCCACACCCGTGTAGCCTCAAGCTCCTTGATCCCAGGCAATGACCCAACCCTGCTGTTCACTAACGCGGGGATGAACCAGTTCAAGGACTGCTTCCTGGGCCAGGAAAAGCGCGCCTACACCCGCGCCACCAGCAGTCAGAAGTGCGTACGCGCCGGCGGCAAGAACAGCGACCTGGAAAACGTCGGTTACACCGCGCGCCATCACACCTTCTTCGAAATGCTGGGCAACTTCAGCTTTGGCGATTATTTCAAGAAAGATGCGATCACCTTCGCCTGGACCTTCCTGACCGGCGTGCTGAAGCTGCCCAAGGAAAAGCTCTGGGTCACCGTCTACGCGACGGATGACGAAGCGTATGACATCTGGACCCAGCAAATCGGCGTGCCCGCCGAACGCATGATCCGCATCGGTGACAACAAGGGCGCGCCTTACGCGTCCGATAACTTCTGGACCATGGGCGATACCGGCCCGTGCGGCCCCTGCACCGAGATTTTTTACGATCACGGCGCCGACATCTGGGGTGGCCCGCCGGGTTCGCCGGATGAAGATGGCGACCGCTATATCGAAATCTGGAACAACGTGTTCATGCAGTTCAACCGCACCGCCGATGGCGTTTTGCATCCGTTGCCGGCACCGTCGGTGGACACCGGCATGGGGCTGGAGCGCATCAGTGCGGTCATGCAGCACGTTCACTCCAACTATGAAATCGACCTGTTTACCAACCTGTTGAGTGCTTCGGCTGCGGCCATTGGCTGCGCCAATGAGAGCCAGTCTTCGCTCAAGGTGGTCTCGGACCACATCCGTTCCTGCGGTTTCCTGATTGCCGATGGCGTGTTGCCGTCCAACGAAGGCCGTGGCTATGTGCTGCGCCGCATTATCCGTCGCGCCTGCCGTCACGGTAACAAACTGGGTGCGACCGGCAGCTTCTTCTACAAGATCGTGGCTGCGCTGGTGGCCGAGATGGGCGACGCCTTCCCGGAACTCAAGCAGCAACAAGCCAACATCGAGCGGGTGCTCAAGGCTGAAGAAGAGCAGTTCTCCAAGACCCTGGAGCATGGCCTGAAAATCCTCGAGCAGGACCTGGCTGAGCTCAAGGGTACGGTGGTGCCGGGCGACGTGGTGTTCAAGCTTTATGACACCTACGGTTTCCCGATGGACCTGACCGCCGACATTGCCCGTGAGCGCGAGCTGACCATCGATGAGGCCGGTTTCGAGCGTGAGATGCAAGCCCAGCGCGTGCGTGCGCGTTCGGCCAGCTCGTTTGGCCTGGACTACAACACCTTGGTCAAGGTTGATGTACCCACCGAGTTCATCGGCTACAAGGCCACCGCCGGCTCCGCCAAAATCGTTGCCATTTATAAAGACGGCAAGTCAGTCGATGTGCTGAACGAGGGCGATGAAGCGGTTGTGGTCCTGGACCAGACGCCGTTCTACGCTGAGTCGGGTGGTCAGATCGGTGACTGTGGTTTCCTCGGTTCGACGTCCGGTCGTTTCGAGGTGCGCGACACCACCAAGACCGGTGGTGCGTTCCTGCACCATGGTGTATTGGTGCTGGGCAACCTGGTCGTGGGTGCGCCGGTCGATACTCAGGTCGATGCCGATGTACGGCATGCAACCGCGCTGAACCATTCGGCCACTCACTTGCTGCACGCTGCGTTGCGCCAGGTGCTCGGTGAGCATGTCCAGCAGAAGGGGTCGTTGGTTGATAGCCAGCGCCTGCGTTTCGATTTCAGCCATTTCGAAGCGATCAAGCCTGAGCAGATCAAGGCGCTGGAAGATATCGTCAACGCGGAAATTCGCAGGAACAGCCCGGTTGAAACCGAGGAAACGGATATCGAGACCGCCAGGAACAAAGGCGCCATGGCGCTGTTCGGCGAGAAGTACGGCGACCAAGTGCGCGTACTGAGCATGGGTGGCAGTTTCTCGGTGGAACTGTGTGGCGGTATCCACGCCAATCGCACCGGTGACATCGGCCTGTTGAAAATCATCAGCGAAGGCGGCGTGGCCTCGGGTGTGCGCCGTATCGAGGCGGTGACCGGCGCTGCGGCGCTGGCCTACCTCAATGCCGCCGAAGAACAACTCAAGGAAGCGGCCGGCCTGGTCAAGGGTAGCCGCGACAATCTGATCGACAAGCTGTCCGCCGTGCTTGAGCGCAACCGCGCGCTGGAGAAACAGCTGGAGCAGTTGCAGGCCAAGGCAGCCAGTGCCGCGGGCGACGATCTGTCGGCCTCGGCGGTTGACGTCAAGGACGTAAAAGTCCTGGCGGCGCGCCTGGACGGTCAGGACGGCAAGGCGTTGCTGGCCTTGGTCGATCAGTTGAAGAACAAGCTCGGCCGCGCAGTGATCCTGCTCGGCAGTGTCCATGAGGATAAGGTCGTTCTGGTTGCCGGTGTAACCAAGGACCTGACTGGCCAACTCAAAGCCGGTGATTTGATGAAGCAAGCTGCTGCGGCAGTGGGCGGCAAGGGCGGTGGTCGTCCGGACATGGCGCAAGGCGGTGGTGTGGATGCCGGCGCCCTGGACGCGGCCCTGGCCTTGGCCGTGCCGTTTGTCGAGGCAGGTATTTAAGGCGCTGTTAATGAGCCCATGGTTTAGTCGTGGGCTCGCTCGGTTGCTGGAAGATTCGTTTATTGGGCGCCCCTTTACGGGCTGAGGCGGCTTAGAAATGGCTTTGATCGTACAGAAATTCGGAGGCACCTCGGTCGGTTCTGTCGAAAGAATCGAGCAGGTCGCCGACAAGGTTAAGAAGTTCCGTGATGCCGGCGACGACCTGGTGGTCGTGCTGTCGGCCATGAGCGGCGAGACCAATCGCCTGATCGACCTGGCCAAGGCCATCAGCGGTGATCAACAGCCGCTGCCGCGTGAGCTGGATGTCATTGTGTCCACCGGTGAGCAGGTGACTATTGCGTTGCTGGCCATGGCGTTGAACAAGCGCGGTGTGCCGGCGGTGTCCTACACTGGTAGCCAGGTGCGCATTCTTACCGACAGCGCGCATACCAAGGCGCGCATCCTGCAGATCGACGATCAGAAGATTCGTGCCGATCTGAAGGCTGGACGCGTGGTGGTTGTAGCCGGTTTCCAGGGGGTGGACGAGCAGGGCAATATCACCACCCTCGGGCGTGGCGGTTCGGATACCACGGGCGTGGCGCTGGCAGCGGCTCTCAAGGCCGACGAATGCCAGATCTATACCGATGTGGATGGCGTCTACACCACTGATCCGCGCGTTGTGTCCGTGGCCCAGCGCCTGGACAAGATCACCTTTGAAGAGATGCTGGAAATGGCCAGCCTTGGTTCCAAGGTGTTGCAGATCCGTGCGGTGGAGTTCGCCGGCAAGTACAACGTTCCGCTGCGCGTACTGCACAGCTTCAAGGAGGGTCCGGGCACCCTCATTACTATTGATGAAGAGGAATCCATGGAACAGCCGATCATTTCCGGCATCGCTTTCAACCGCGACGAAGCCAAGCTGACGATCCGTGGCGTGCCAGACACTCCAGGTGTGGCCTTCAAGATCCTCGGCCCTATCAGCGGTGCGAATATCGAAGTCGACATGATCGTGCAGAACGTTTCGCACGATAACACCACCGATTTCACCTTCACCGTGCACCGCAACGAGTACGATGCGGCCGAGCGTATCCTGCAGAACACGGCGAAGGAGATCGGCGCCCGTGAAGTGATCGGTGATACCAAGATCGCCAAGGTATCGATCGTGGGCGTGGGCATGCGCTCCCACGCAGGTGTTGCCAGCCGCATGTTCGAGGCGCTGGCCAAGGAAAGTATCAACATCCAGATGATCTCTACATCAGAGATCAAAGTCTCGGTGGTGATCGAGGAGAAGTACCTGGAGCTGGCTGTGCGCGCGCTGCATACCGCTTTTGAGCTGGACGCTCCGGCCCGACAGGGCGAGTGATGCGATGCCAGAAAGGCGCGGCTTACCGCGCCTTTCATTTTTTTGTTGAGCGCATGTTCTTTTGCGTGGGCTCGACAATACTTAGGCGGTAGGGCTATGGCCGTCTGGTTGTAGGTCCAATGCCTTTTTTTTGCAGACTGTTGTTCCTGAAATGAATTGCGTGAGGTGAAAGGTATGTTGATTCTGACTCGTCGTTGCGCAGAAAGCCTGATTATCGGTGATGGCGAAATCACCGTGACCGTGCTCGGCGTCAAAGGCAATCAAGTGCGTATCGGGGTTAACGCTCCGAAAGAGGTAGCGGTCCATCGCGAGGAAATCTACCTGCGGATCAAGAAAGAGAAGGACGAAGAACCAAGCCTTTAATTTTTATCGTTTTTTATGTTTGCAAACGGGGAGGAACGTGGTTAATATACGCCCCGTGTTGCGGAGAGCTGGCCGAGTGGCCGAAGGCGCTCCCCTGCTAAGGGAGTACACCTCAAAAGGGTGTCGGGGGTTCGAATCCCCCGTTCTCCGCCATTATTTGCTTAGTACGTTGCAATCTGGTTTTTTCGGTAAGTTGTTGAAAATACTCGAAAAAATAGCTTTACATAGAGATTGAACGGCCTATAATGCGCGGCAACAAATGCACTCGTAGCTCAGCTGGATAGAGTACTCGGCTACGAACCGAGCGGTCACAGGTTCGAATCCTGTCGAGTGCACCATTTAAGAGTTGGTTGCAGTAATGCAGGTGACTTGGCTCCAACCAGTTGTGATCTGGTCTAAAAAGCACAATCTGCACTCGTAGCTCAGCTGGATAGAGTACTCGGCTACGAACCGAGCGGTCACAGGTTCGAATCCTGTCGAGTGCACCATACAAACAAAAAGCCCGCCTAGTGCGGGCTTTTTGCCGTCTGGGGTTTGTGTAGGTTTTATCCTGGCGCAGGCCTTTTTCGATTTTCCGTGTGTTTTCCCTTCCGGCTGTGTCGTCGCAGTTCATGGATGCAGCCAATACTCAACTTTGGCTTGCAAGCGCTTGTTCTTTCCAGTTTTTTGACGTTAAAAGCGGTTGGTCGGTGTATCATGCGCCGGTCAGCCCCGCCGGGGCTTATGGACTGCCTCCATGGACTTACCCAGTAGTTACTCAGTACCCCGCTTTACCAATCATGAATTGACTGATTGATCCTTCCGGCGCGCTCCGCTGCTGGGAGTGGAGTTCGCCTATGACCGAAGTAGAAGTAAAGAAAACACAAGAAAGCCTGCAGGATCGTCTGGCTCAAGTTATCGAGCTGCTGCAGCGCCAGCGCGTGGTCGAAGACCTCACGCACCGCCAGGAAGGTCCGCACCATGACCGCGTCGAAAACCTGGTTCACCGGCAAAATCTTGTCGAGTTGCAACGTAAGCTGGATGACCTGCACTCCGCCGACGTCGCTTACATCCTCGAAGCCTTGCCGTTGGATGATCGGCTGACGCTCTGGCAACTGGTCAAGGCTGATCGCGACGGCGACATTCTCCTCGAAGTATCCGATTCGGTTCGCGAAACCCTGATTGCCGACATGGACGATCATGAGCTCCTGGCTGCGGCCAAGGAGATGGACGCGGACGAACTGGCCGACCTGGCGCCTGAATTGCCGCGTGATGTTGTTCATGAGCTGATGGAGGCGTTGGACACTCAGCAGCGTGAGCGTGTGCGTTCGGCACTGTCTTATGATGAAGACCAGGTCGGCGCGCTGATGGACTTCGAGATGGTCACCATCCGCGAGGATGTCAGCCTGGAAGTGGTGTTGCGCTACCTGCGTCGTCTCAAAGAGCTGCCTGGCCACACCGACAAGCTGTTTGTGGTCGACTACGAAGGCATCCTCAAGGGCGTATTGCCCATCAAGCGCCTGCTGGTAAATGATCCGGAGAAGAGGGTTGCTGACCTGATGGCCAGCGATACCGTGAGCTTTCATCCGGATGAAGATGCCTACGACGCGGCCCAGGCTTTTGAGCGTTACGACTTGATCTCGGCTCCGGTGGTCGACAAGAACGGCAAGCTGATCGGCCGTCTGACAATCGATGAAATCGTCGACTTGATTCGCGAAGAGAGTGAAACCGAAGTCCTCAACATGGCAGGTTTGCGTGAAGAGGAAGACATTTTTGCCTCAGTCTGGCGTTCGTTGCATAACCGCTGGGCATGGCTGGCCGTCAATTTGATTACCGCGTTTATCGCGTCCCGCGTGATCGGGCTGTTTGAAGGCTCCATCGAAAAGTTGGTGGCCCTGGCAGCATTGATGCCGATAGTGGCTGGTATCGGCGGCAATTCCGGTAACCAGACTATCACCATGATCGTACGTGCCATGGCCTTGGATCAGGTCAGTACCGCTAATTCTTCGCGTCTGTTGCGCAAGGAATTGGCGGTGGGCCTTATCAATGGTCTGGTATGGGGCGGAGTGATAGGAGTGGTGGCTTACTTGCTATATGGCAGTTGGTCGTTGGGCGTGGTGATGACCGCTGCCATGACTCTCAATTTATTGTTGGCTGCCTTGATGGGGGTTCTGATTCCCATGACCTTGGCGCGTTTGGGACGCGATCCTGCGATGGGGGCCAGCGTGATGATTACGGCCATGACCGACAGTGGGGGCTTTTTCATCTTCCTGGGCTTGGCCACCATCTTCCTGCTCTGACCTTCCCTGCGAGGGCAATTCTGCCCTCGCTTCCCTTGCTCAAATCCCACGCAAAAAAAAGCCAGCATATAGCTGGCTTCGGCTTTCAAGTGTAAATCAATTGGCTTCTGCGGCCGCCTCTACGTCGTGCGCGATCAGCGAAACGAGAGCATTTTGCTGGCGGTGGGAAAGCTGACGAAAACGCTGCAGCAGTTCGCGTTCGTGCAGTGACAGCTCCGGACTATCCAGGCGCATGCTTAGCTCTTCACCCAAGGCACCTTCCTGAATAAGGCTCTGTTCCAGGCGAGCGATGATTTCCGAGTTCATGCTGCGATGATGATTGCGGGCCACATCGGCAATGCGTTCCCGCATTCCGTCTGGCAGACGTACGACGAACTTGTCAGCCGTACGGCTGGAATAAATTGCCTGTTTCAATGGGCGCATATATTTAACCGGTTAGTTCAGGGGAGCGGTTTCTGGAATTGGCCGCAAGGATGTGTGTTAAGACAAGGCTCACGACCAAAGTTCAACCCGAATTGCAAAGAGGCCGCATCATGCCTCAGATTTGACATTTCCTTGGCGTCAATTCTGTGACAAATATTGAACCGCCTACAGGCTTTATGCCAGCACTGATTTGCATTTTTGCGGACTGGTTGGAAAAGTTTTTGCTCGGATCGGACATTCCTGATCTTCACGCAAACCTGTCCTGCATCGGGTTGAAGAGCTTGTGCCGGAAGCAATATGGCCTTTTGCCCTCATCTATAAGGGTAGTGGCAGTATGCTCTTTTACTAGCGCGGGGCGACGTAAGGTAGGAAAGGGCTTGAGGCGGGGAGGGCTAGCGCAGCACGGGGTCGAATTTGATACGGCGACCAATGGCGAGCGACACGATCAGCAGGCAGCCGAACACAGCGCTGGCGATAAATGCGAGGGTCGCGCTTTCTCGCATATCGTTACTCAAACCCAGTAGAGCGGTGAGAAGCGTCAGGCAAAGAAATAACCATGCGGATTTGGACATGAGTAGCGCTCTCAAAATACCCAGTGTTCGGATGCTGGGGCGTCTTGCGTGCCTTGGGCCAAGCGAATGGGCGATTGGGCTTTGGCAGTCATCACCGCCAACTGTGGACGTTGCTGCAGATGGTGGGGGACGGGTTGATTGATCTGAGCAGTGTCTTGGAAATCGGCAGGCTGGAAGTGAAAGGTTGCCAGCGCGGCCAGTGCCAATGCGTTGAGGCCGAGCAAAAGGGCGCTGTTCATGATTTCTTCTCCGTATGCCTGTATCAAATCGGGTTAGTAGAAGAACTATTGCAGCTCTCGTGCCAACCTATTAGTTCAATATAAACAATGGCTTGCGGGTCAGTCGAGGTTGTGGTGCATTGCAATTTGCAATGATGGCAATTTGCTGGGATGCAATCTGCACGATGGGGCGGGGCGAGCGAATGTAGTGCGGCACCACGTATATGCTTGCAGGATTGGCCTACGATCAAAAAGCCAACGGATGACATGACAAACTTTACCGTGGCCGTTAACATGCACGCCGTCCGTCGCTGAGCCTTTGGCCCGACGATCGCGACATGTCCCAGTAGCTCAATTGGATAGAGCATCCCCCTCCTAAGGGGAAGGTTGGCCGTTCGAACCGGCCCTGGGACACCATCTTCTGCGCTTCATGTTATTGGCGTTCGCCATACACAAGACCTTCGCTCCCTTGCCTGGCCATCATCTCTCCCGAAAAGAGGGGGGGTATTCAGCTCATGGGGCCGGAAACTACCGCTTTTTGATACGTCTGGTTTGTTCTTCTATATAGAGGGACGGCGAACTGGAAGGAAATCTCCATTTTTTTGGTTTAGGCGCTTGACGCCCTTGGTGGATTCTGTAGAATTCGCCTCCCGCTTACGAGAGATCGCAAGCGCAAGTGGTTGAAGTTGTTGAAGAAATCTTCGAAAACTTCTGAAAATTACCGCTTGACAGCAAATGAGGCTGCTGTAGAATGCGCGCCTCGGTTGAGACGAAACATCTTAACCAACCGCTCTTTAACAACTGAATCAAGCAATTCGTGTGGGTGCTTGTGGAGTCAGACTGATAGTCAACAAGATTATCAGCATCACAAGTTACTCCGCGAGAAATCAAAGAATAACCAACGATTGCTGAGCCAAGTTTAGGGTTTCTTAAAAACCCAAAGATGTTTGAACTGAAGAGTTTGATCATGGCTCAGATTGAACGCTGGCGGCAGGCCTAACACATGCAAGTCGAGCGGTAGAGAGAAGCTTGCTTCTCTTGAGAGCGGCGGACGGGTGAGTAAAGCCTAGGAATCTGCCTGGTAGTGGGGGATAACGTTCGGAAACGGACGCTAATACCGCATACGTCCTACGGGAGAAAGCAGGGGACCTTCGGGCCTTGCGCTATCAGATGAGCCTAGGTCGGATTAGCTAGTTGGTGAGGTAATGGCTCACCAAGGCGACGATCCGTAACTGGTCTGAGAGGATGATCAGTCACACTGGAACTGAGACACGGTCCAGACTCCTACGGGAGGCAGCAGTGGGGAATATTGGACAATGGGCGAAAGCCTGATCCAGCCATGCCGCGTGTGTGAAGAAGGTCTTCGGATTGTAAAGCACTTTAAGTTGGGAGGAAGGGCAGTTACCTAATACGTGATTGTTTTGACGTTACCGACAGAATAAGCACCGGCTAACTCTGTGCCAGCAGCCGCGGTAATACAGAGGGTGCAAGCGTTAATCGGAATTACTGGGCGTAAAGCGCGCGTAGGTGGTTTGTTAAGTTGGATGTGAAATCCCCGGGCTCAACCTGGGAACTGCATTCAAAACTGACTGACTAGAGTGTGGTAGAGGGTGGTGGAATTTCCTGTGTAGCGGTGAAATGCGTAGATATAGGAAGGAACACCAGTGGCGAAGGCGACCACCTGGACCAACACTGACACTGAGGTGCGAAAGCGTGGGGAGCAAACAGGATTAGATACCCTGGTAGTCCACGCCGTAAACGATGTCAACTAGCCGTTGGGAGCCTTGAGCTCTTAGTGGCGCAGCTAACGCATTAAGTTGACCGCCTGGGGAGTACGGCCGCAAGGTTAAAACTCAAATGAATTGACGGGGGCCCGCACAAGCGGTGGAGCATGTGGTTTAATTCGAAGCAACGCGAAGAACCTTACCAGGCCTTGACATCCAATGAACTTTCCAGAGATGGATTGGTGCCTTCGGGAACATTGAGACAGGTGCTGCATGGCTGTCGTCAGCTCGTGTCGTGAGATGTTGGGTTAAGTCCCGTAACGAGCGCAACCCTTGTCCTTAGTTACCAGCACGTTATGGTGGGCACTCTAAGGAGACTGCCGGTGACAAACCGGAGGAAGGTGGGGATGACGTCAAGTCATCATGGCCCTTACGGCCTGGGCTACACACGTGCTACAATGGTCGGTACAGAGGGTTGCCAAGCCGCGAGGTGGAGCTAATCCCACAAAACCGATCGTAGTCCGGATCGCAGTCTGCAACTCGACTGCGTGAAGTCGGAATCGCTAGTAATCGCGAATCAGAATGTCGCGGTGAATACGTTCCCGGGCCTTGTACACACCGCCCGTCACACCATGGGAGTGGGTTGCACCAGAAGTAGCTAGTCTAACCTTCGGGAGGACGGTTACCACGGTGTGATTCATGACTGGGGTGAAGTCGTAACAAGGTAGCCGTAGGGGAACCTGCGGCTGGATCACCTCCTTAATCGACGACATCAGCTGC
>NZ_CVTU01000104.1:29514-111979 GCF_900004965.1 Pseudomonas sp. 44 R 15 | reverse complement strand
GCAGCTGATGTCGTCGATTAAGGAGGTGATCCAGCCGCAGGTTCCCCTACGGCTACCTTGTTACGACTTCACCCCAGTCATGAATCACACCGTGGTAACCGTCCTCCCGAAGGTTAGACTAGCTACTTCTGGTGCAACCCACTCCCATGGTGTGACGGGCGGTGTGTACAAGGCCCGGGAACGTATTCACCGCGACATTCTGATTCGCGATTACTAGCGATTCCGACTTCACGCAGTCGAGTTGCAGACTGCGATCCGGACTACGATCGGTTTTGTGGGATTAGCTCCACCTCGCGGCTTGGCAACCCTCTGTACCGACCATTGTAGCACGTGTGTAGCCCAGGCCGTAAGGGCCATGATGACTTGACGTCATCCCCACCTTCCTCCGGTTTGTCACCGGCAGTCTCCTTAGAGTGCCCACCATAACGTGCTGGTAACTAAGGACAAGGGTTGCGCTCGTTACGGGACTTAACCCAACATCTCACGACACGAGCTGACGACAGCCATGCAGCACCTGTCTCAATGTTCCCGAAGGCACCAATCCATCTCTGGAAAGTTCATTGGATGTCAAGGCCTGGTAAGGTTCTTCGCGTTGCTTCGAATTAAACCACATGCTCCACCGCTTGTGCGGGCCCCCGTCAATTCATTTGAGTTTTAACCTTGCGGCCGTACTCCCCAGGCGGTCAACTTAATGCGTTAGCTGCGCCACTAAGAGCTCAAGGCTCCCAACGGCTAGTTGACATCGTTTACGGCGTGGACTACCAGGGTATCTAATCCTGTTTGCTCCCCACGCTTTCGCACCTCAGTGTCAGTGTTGGTCCAGGTGGTCGCCTTCGCCACTGGTGTTCCTTCCTATATCTACGCATTTCACCGCTACACAGGAAATTCCACCACCCTCTACCACACTCTAGTCAGTCAGTTTTGAATGCAGTTCCCAGGTTGAGCCCGGGGATTTCACATCCAACTTAACAAACCACCTACGCGCGCTTTACGCCCAGTAATTCCGATTAACGCTTGCACCCTCTGTATTACCGCGGCTGCTGGCACAGAGTTAGCCGGTGCTTATTCTGTCGGTAACGTCAAAACAATCACGTATTAGGTAACTGCCCTTCCTCCCAACTTAAAGTGCTTTACAATCCGAAGACCTTCTTCACACACGCGGCATGGCTGGATCAGGCTTTCGCCCATTGTCCAATATTCCCCACTGCTGCCTCCCGTAGGAGTCTGGACCGTGTCTCAGTTCCAGTGTGACTGATCATCCTCTCAGACCAGTTACGGATCGTCGCCTTGGTGAGCCATTACCTCACCAACTAGCTAATCCGACCTAGGCTCATCTGATAGCGCAAGGCCCGAAGGTCCCCTGCTTTCTCCCGTAGGACGTATGCGGTATTAGCGTCCGTTTCCGAACGTTATCCCCCACTACCAGGCAGATTCCTAGGCTTTACTCACCCGTCCGCCGCTCTCAAGAGAAGCAAGCTTCTCTCTACCGCTCGACTTGCATGTGTTAGGCCTGCCGCCAGCGTTCAATCTGAGCCATGATCAAACTCTTCAGTTCAAACATCTTTGGGTTTTTAAGAAACCCTAAACTTGGCTCAGCAATCGTTGGTTATTCTTTGATTTCTCGCGGAGTAACTTGTGATGCTGATAATCTTGTTGACTATCAGCCTGACTCCACAAGCACCCACACGAATTGCTTGATTCAGTTGTTAAAGAGCGGTTGGTTAAGATGTTTCGTCTCAACCGAGGCGCGCATTCTACAGCAGCCTCATTTGCTGTCAAGCGGTTATTTTCAGAAGTTTTCGAAGAATTCTTCAACAACTTCAACCACTTGCGCTTGCGATCTCTCGTAAGCGGGAGGCGAATTCTACAGCGTTACACGCTGCTGTCAACACCTCTTTTTCAACTTCCTTCTGGCTTCGATGAACTGAAGCGACCTGCTGTCAAAACTTGCTTAACTCATTGTTTACCAAGGAGTTTTCCGTTTCGACTGCGCCGGAAGTGGGGCGAATTATAGAGAGATATAATTCGCCGTCAACCCCTAATTAGAGACTTATTCGGATTTGAGCGTAATACGCGCAAATGCCTTCTTCCCCGCCTGGCAAACGTGGGTAGCGCCCAGCTCGTATATAAAGGTGCGATCGACCACTTCACCATCTATACGCACACCACCCGAACCGAGCAGGTCACGCGCCACCGCAGAGTTCTTCACCAAACCTGCCTTATTAAGGACTGCCGCGATCGGCATCGCCTCAGCCGCAGTCAATTCGATCTCCGGCAGGTCGTCCGGCAACTCGCCATCCTTCATGCGATTGCCCGCCGCACGGTGAGCGTTGGCCGCAGCCTCTTCACCATGGAAGCGCGCCACGATCTCTTCGGCCAGCTTGATCTTCACATCACGCGGGTTGGCACCCGCCTCCACATCAGCACGCAACGCATTGATTTCATCCATCGAGCGAAAGCTCAGCAATTCGAAGTAACGCCACATCAACGAATCCGGAATGGAAACCAGCTTGCCGTACATCACGCCCGGCGCTTCCTGGATACCCACATAGTTACCCAGGGACTTGGACATCTTCTTGACGCCATCCAACCCCTCCAGCAACGGCATGGTCAGAATGCACTGCGCTTCCTGCCCATAGGCGCGCTGCAGCTCACGCCCCATCAGCAGGTTGAACTTCTGATCCGTCCCGCCCAGCTCAACATCCGCACGCAAAGCCACCGAGTCATACCCCTGGACCAGCGGGTAAAGAAACTCATGGATCGCGATCGGCTGATTGGTGGAGTAGCGCTTGTCGAAGTCATCACGCTCAAGCATGCGTGCGACGGTGTACTGCGACGTCAGGCGAATGAAATCCGCCGGCCCCATCTGGTCCATCCAGGTGGAGTTGAAGGCCACCTCGGTTTTGGCCGGATCAAGGATTTTGAACACCTGGGTCTTGTAGGTCTCGGCATTGTCGAGAACCTGTTCGCGCGTCAGCGGTGGGCGCGTTGCGCTCTTGCCGCTCGGGTCGCCGATCATCCCGGTGAAGTCACCAATAAGGAAGATGACCTGATGCCCCAAGTCCTGGAACTGACGCAGCTTATTAATAAGCACGGTATGGCCAAGGTGCAGGTCAGGCGCGGTAGGATCAAAGCCTGCCTTGATACGCAGGGGCTGGCCACGCTTGAGCTTTTCTATCAGCTCGGCCTCGACCAACAGTTCTTCCGCACCACGTTTTATCAGCGCTAGCTGCTCTTCAACCGACTTCATAACAGACCCGCAAGGCTCAGATTCAAAAGGGAACCAACCATACAAGATCAGGGACTAATTACAAGTTTTGCCCTGTGAACGGACACCATTGCGCAAGCCCAGCGTTCGCGAGCTTGCGCCACAGATGATTTGGTTATATTTTATACAGTTATTTCATCTTCATCATGTCATTCATCTTTTCCATTTCATCTTCAAAGTCAAAATACTTATGACCACTGAACCGTCTAAAGCGCCGCCGCTTTACCCGAAGACCCACCTGCTCGCCGCAAGTGGTATCGCCGCCCTTCTCAGCCTGGCACTCCTGGTATTCCCTTCCAGTGACGTAGAAGCCAAACGAACATCCCTAAGCCTTGACCTGGAAAGTCCTGTTGAGCAACTGACACAAGATCAAGACGCTTCCGACGCGCAACAAGCCACAAATACCCCGAACGAGTCTCCGTTCGCGCAGATTGAAGACACCCCGCAAGAGACTCAAAACGCTGCTCAGGACAAGCCCGCAGCCGTCGCGCCCAAGAACGCCCAGCATCGCGAAGTGATCGTGAGCAAAGGTGACACACTGTCAACACTGTTCGAAAAGGTCGGATTGCCCGCCGCCACCGTCAATGACGTCCTCGCCACCGATAAGCAAGCCAAGCAGTTCACCCAGCTCAAACATGGCCAGAAGCTTGAATTCGAACTGACGCCCGACGGCCAACTGAATAACCTGCACACCAATATCAGCGACCTGGAAAGCATCAGCCTGAGCAAAAGCGCCAAGGGTTTTGCCTTCAATCGCATCACCACCAAGCCGGTCATGCGTTCTGCCTACGTACACGGCGTGATCAACAGCTCGCTGTCGCAATCCGCCGCCCGTGCCGGCCTGTCCCACAGCATGACCATGGACATGGCCAGCGTATTTGGCTACGACATCGACTTCGCCCAGGACATACGCCAGGGTGACGAATTCGATGTGATCTACGAACAGAAAGTCGCCAATGGCAAAGTAGTCGGCACCGGCAATATTCTCTCTGCGCGCTTCACAAACCGCGGCAAGACCTACACCGCCGTGCGCTACACCAACAAACAGGGCAACAGCAGCTACTACACGGCTGACGGCAACAGCATGCGCAAGGCGTTCATCCGTACACCGGTGGACTTCGCCCGTATTAGCTCGCGTTTCTCCATGGGTCGCAAGCATCCAATTCTGAACAAAATCCGCGCCCACAAAGGTGTCGACTACGCCGCTCCGCGTGGCACGCCAATCAAGGCAGCCGGCGACGGCAAGGTCCTGTTGGCCGGGCGTCGCGGTGGTTACGGCAACACGGTGATCATCCAGCACGGCAATACCTACCGCACGCTGTATGGCCACATGCAAGGGTTCGCCAAGGGCGTGAAAACCGGTGGAAACGTGAAGCAGGGCCAAGTGATCGGTTATATCGGCACGACTGGCCTGTCCACCGGGCCGCACTTGCACTATGAGTTCCAGGTCAACGGTGTACACGTTGATCCACTGGGCCAGAAGCTGCCGATGGCCGACCCCATTGCCAAGGCAGAGCGCGCGCGCTTCATGCAGCAAAGCCAACCGTTGATGGCCCGCATGGATCAGGAACGCTCCACCCTGTTGGCTTCGGCGAAGCGTTAAGGTATGCCGCGCTATATAGGTGTGATGTCCGGGACCAGCCTCGATGGCCTGGATATCGCCCTCATCGAGCAGGATTCGGCGCTCAGCCTGATCGCCACCCACTACATCCCCATGCCTGCCGAGCTGCGCGCCGAGCTGCTCAGCCTGTGCGCCAGCGGGCCGGATGAGATTGCCCGCTCGGCCATCGCCCAGCAGTCCTGGGTAACACTCGCCGCCCAAGGCATCCACGCCTTGCTGGCCCAGCAAAACCTCACCCCTCACGACATCCGCGCGATTGGCAGCCATGGGCAGACCATCCGCCATGAACCCGCCCGGGGCTTTACGGTACAGATCGGCAATCCGGCATTACTCGCCGAGCTGACGGGCATCACGGTGGTCAGCGACTTCCGCAGCCGCGACGTCGCCGCAGGTGGCCAGGGCGCCCCTTTGGTACCGGCCTTTCACGAGGCGCTGTTCGGTGAACGTGCCGGCAACCGTGCCGTGCTGAACGTCGGTGGCTTCAGCAACCTGAGCCTGATAGAAACCGGCAAACCTGTATCGGGCTTTGACTGCGGCCCGGGCAATGTCTTGCTGGACGCGTGGATTGATCACCAACGCGGCGAGCCGTTTGATCGTGACGGGCAATGGGCAGCCAGTGGCAAGGTTCAGCCGCCGCTACTAGACACGCTGCTCAGCGATGCTTTTTTCGCGACCAAAGGGCCCAAGAGTACCGGAAGAGAAGTGTTCAACCTGGACTGGCTGCAGCACCATCTCGGCGAGTTGCCGGCGTTTCTTCCCGAGGATGTGCAAGCCACATTGCTCGAGCTGACCGCCCTGACCATCGTCGAATCCCTGCAAAGCGCTCAACACCAGACCGACACCCTGCTGGTCTGCGGCGGTGGCGCCCATAACGGGACGCTGATGAATCGACTGGCTGCACTGCTACCGTCCACCCAGGTCAGTAGCACAGCCACCTATGGCGTAGACCCGGACTGGGTGGAAGCCATGGCCTTCGCCTGGCTGGCCCATTGCTGCCTTGAAGGCATCGCCGCGAACCGCCCGAGCGTCACCGGTGCTCGCGGGCTGCGGGTGCTGGGCGCGATCTACCCCGCCTGAGCGCCAGACAGCACAACGCCGCTTGGCCGATCAAAGCCAAGCGGCGTTTTTGTATCCGTGCAGGTTTCTTTATACGTGCAGGCCAGGCGTTCGATCAGATCGAGAACGAAGACCCGCAACCACAGGTAGTCGTGGCGTTGGGGTTCTTGATCACGAAACGCGACCCTTCCAGCCCTTCCTGATAATCCACTTCAGCCCCCGCCAGGTACTGGAAGCTCATCGGATCCACAACCAGGCTCACGCCCTCGCGCTCAACGATGGTGTCATCGTCGGCCACATCTTCATCGAAGGTAAAACCGTACTGAAACCCTGAACAACCGCCGCCCGTAACAAATACGCGCAGCTTCAAGCGATCATTACCCTCTTCATCGACCAGGCTCTTCACCTTGTGCGCAGCACCGTGGGTGAATTGCAAAGCCGTGGGGGTGAAGGATTCAACGCTCATGCTGATAATCTCCCGGCGTAGCGCCGTCATATGCGTAATAGCGAGCATTATCCGCTTCTCCTAGAAAAGCGGTCAACTATTATGCGGGGCAGCGGCAAGCTTCAAGCCTTAAGCTACACGCTTGCCGCTGACAACTTGAAGCTTGCAGCCGCTTTTAAGGCAGCATCCCTGCGTGGGACAGGCCGAGCTTCTCATCCAGGCCAAACAGGATGTTCATATTCTGCACCGCCTGGCCCGACGCCCCCTTGACCAGGTTGTCGATCACCGACAGCACCACCACCAGGTCGCCGTCCTGCGGACGATGCACCGCAATCCGGCACACGTTGGCGCCGCGCACACTGCGGGTTTCCGGATGGCTGCCCGCCGGCATCACGTCGACGAAGGGCTCATTGGCATAACGCTTTTCGAACAATGCCTGCAGGTCAACCGACCGATCGACAACCGTCGCGTACAAGGTGGAGTGAATCCCGCGGATCATCGGCGTCAGGTGCGGCACGAAGGTCAGGCCCACGTCCTTACCCGCAGCGCGGCGCAGCCCCTGACGGATCTCAGGCAAATGACGATGCCCTTTGACCGCATAAGCCTTCATGCTTTCCGACGTCTCGGAATACAGCGAGCCTACCGCAGCACCGCGACCGGCGCCGCTGACACCGGACTTGCAGTCCGCGATCAAACGCGAGGCGTCCGCCAGGCCTGCTTCCAGCAGCGGCAGGAAACCCAGCTGAGTCGCCGTCGGATAGCAACCCGGCACCGCAATCAGGCGGGCCTGCCTGATCTGCTCACGATTGACTTCCGGCAAGCCGTACACCGCTTCTTCCAGCAACTCTGGCGCGCCGTGAGGCTGGCCGTACCATTTGGCCCACTCATCGGCATCCTGCAGGCGGAAGTCGGCGGAAAGATCGATCACCTTGGTGCCCGCCGCCAACAGTTCACCGGCCAATGCATGCGCGACCCCGTGAGGCGTGGCGAAGAACACCACGTCACAGGCACCCAGTGTCTTGATGTCCGGCACGCTGAAGGCCAGGCCGTCGTAGTGGCCTCGCAGGTTCGGGTACATATCGGCCACGGCCAGGCCCGCCTCGGAGCGTGAAGTGATGACCACCACCTCAGCCTGCGGATGCTGAGCCAACAGACGCAGCAATTCGACACCGGTGTAACCCGTGCCGCCGACGATACCGACCTTGACCATAAACCTGCCCTCAACGAACCACTGGAAAGCCGTCGATAATAGGGTCCGTATCGTCCTGCGACAACCGCCAACGTGACGTACGGGCGCTTGAGCTACTACTATCTTCGCTACCGTGAACCTGGGAATAACTAAAAATGCTTTATCTATGGGTCAAAGCCTTCCATATCGTCAGCATCGTCTGCTGGTTTGCCGGGCTGTTCTACCTGCCACGCCTGTTTGTCTACCACGCCCAAAGCGAGGATACCGTCAGCAAGGAGCGCTTCAGCGTCATGGAGCGCAAGCTGTACCGCGGCATCATGGGCCCGGCGATGGTCGCCACGCTGGTCTTCGGCATCTGGTTGCTGGTGCTTAACCCCGGTATTTTCCAATCGGGCGCGTGGATCCACGCCAAGCTCACCCTGGTCGTCCTGTTGATCGGCTATCACCACATGTGCGGCGCGCAGGTAAAACGCTTCGCCCGTGGTGAAAACAGCCGCAGCCATGTCTTTTATCGCTGGTTCAATGAAGTGCCGGTCCTGATATTGCTGGCAATCGTAATTCTGGTCGTGGTCAAACCGTTTTAACTTCAATTACTCGGGGGAACCTCCAATGTCGCTGCCCGCCCTGCTTGAACAACGCCTGCGCCTGCCCGTGGTGGCTGCCCCCATGTTCCTGATCTCCAACCCGCAACTGGTGCTGGCCTGCTGCCGCAACGGGGTGGTCGGCAGTTTCCCGGCGCTCAACCAACGCGAAAGCAGCGGCTTCAAGGCCTGGCTGGAGGAAATCGAAGCAGGCCTGGCGCAGCTGGATAACCCCGCCCCCTATGCCGTCAACCTGATCGCACACAACAGCAACCCACGGCTTGAAGCCGACCTGGCCCTCTGCGTCGAGCACCAAGTGCCCATCGTCATCACCAGCCTTGGTGCCGTGAAGGAGTTGGTCGATGCAGTGCACAGCTACGGCGGCCTGGTGTTTCACGACGTCACCACCCGTCGTCACGCCGAAAAAGCCGCTGAAGCGGGCGTCGATGGGTTGATCGCGGTCGCCGCCGGCGCAGGTGGTCATGCCGGCACCTGGAGTCCCTTTGCGCTGATTGCCGAGATACGCCAGTTCTTCGACAAAACCCTGCTGCTCGCCGGCTGTCTCAACCACGGTCGGGAAATTCTCGCCGCCCAACTGCTTGGCGCAGACCTGGCGTATCTCGGCACGCGCTTTATCGGTACCACCGAAAGCCAAGCACCGGATGCGTATAAAGAGATGCTGCTCACAGCGCACGCCGCCGACATCGTGCACACTCCGGCTGTTTCCGGCGTGCCTGCAAGCTTCATGCGCCAGAGCCTGGAAAACGCCGGTTTTGATCTCGCTGCCCTCCAGGGCAAAGGTGAGGTCAATGTCGGCTCCAAGCTCAAACCGTTGAGCGATGAGGCCAAGGCATGGAAGACTGTATGGTCGGCCGGCCAAGGCGTCGGTGAGATCAATGATTTACCCGGCGTGGATGAACTCGTCGCACGCCTGGACGCTCAATACCGCCAGGCACGCGAAAACGCAGCACAATTGCGCTGGCCACGTTGACCCAGATGCCAGGCCTGCCAATTGAGCCGGCCTGCACAACCTCCCTGAAAAAAGTGCCAAGGATGCCCGCATGAGCGACAACCGTTTCAAGATTGTGTTTGACGGAGCCTTGCGCCCGGGTGTCGAAAGCACCACCGCCAAGCTGAACCTCGCCGAGCTGTTCAAGAGCGACGTCGAGGCGATCGAAAAGCTGTTCACCGGCCGCGAGGTCGCGCTCAAGCGCGATCTGTCACGTGCCGACGCTGAAACCTATCTCACCGCGCTGCAGAACGCCGGAGTCGACGCACGTATCGAGGCCGAACAACCTGTGGCTTTCAGCCTTGCCGAAACCCACGAGACAGGCTCGTCCGCGCCGGACTTCTCAACCTCCGCCGCATCACCGTATGCACCACCACGCGCCGCCGTCGGCGATAACCTGCCGGAGTATTCCACGCTCAAGGTCTTCACCATCCACGGGCGTATCGGTCGCCTGCGCTATCTCGCCTGGACGCTGGCACTGACCGTCGCGATGCTGGTGGCTGGCGGGATCATCAGTACCGTGGGTTTCGCGGTGGCTACTGCTTCGCCAACGATCGCAATCATTCTCGGCTCGCTGCTGGGTTTCGCACTGTTTGTGGGACTTGTGGTCGTCAGCGTGCAAATCGGCGTGCAGCGCCTGCACGACATCGGCTGGTCTGGCTGGCTGTACCTGCTGAACCTGGTTCCGGTGGTGAACAGCATTTTCCCTCTGCTGCTGCTGGTATGGCCGGGCAACACCGGCGCCAACCAGTACGGTGCACCTCCACCGCGCAACTCCACGGCGGTTAAAATCCTCGCCTCGTTGTGGCTGGCGTTCATCCCATTGATGCTCATCGTCGTGGTAACCCTGGGCATGAACGGCTACCTGGACCAACTGGAAGCCAACATGGGCGGCGGCTATGAAAGCAGCTCCATTACCGCCGACGACGCCGCCGCCCCAGACGTCATGGTCGAGGACGAAGCAGCGCAGAGTGCTGACGACACGGCCGAACCTGTAGACTCTCCAGAACAGTGAAGAAACGCCCCCCCGCCTGTGATGCCTCTGTCACAGGCTCGGTGGCGTGGCGATGGAGAAAGGCATGACCCGTTACGCTCTGATCACCGGTGCCTCCAGCGGTATCGGCCTGGCTTTGGCCGAAGCACTGGCTCGACGTGGCCGCAGTTTGATTCTGGTGGCCCGCCAGCGTGATCAGTTGGAAAGCATTGCAACCGAATTGACTCAACGTTTCGGCGTCGAGGTGCTGTTCCGTGCCTGCGACCTGGGCGAGCCGCTGCGGTTGTCGGGTTTTTTGCTGGAACTCGAAGAGGGTGAGCGACAGATCGACCTGTTGGTCAACTGCGCCGGTATCGGCACCAGCGGGCCGTTCCTGGCCCAGGACTGGATGACCGAGCAGGACCTGATCGAAGTCAACATCCTCGCCCTGACCCGCATGTGTCACGCTCTGGGCAATGCCATGGCGCTGCATGGCGGCGGGCAGATTCTCAACGTCGCCTCGGTTGCCGCCTTCCAGCCGGGCCCGTGGATGAGCAGCTACTACGCGAGCAAAGCCTATGTACTGCACTTCTCCGAAGGCCTGCGCGAGGAGCTCAAGACCTGTGGCATCAAGGTTTCGGTGCTCTGCCCCGGGCCTACGCGCACCGCTTTCTTCGGCACCGCGCAAATGGACACTGCAAAACTCGACCGCAGCCAGCAGTTGATGAGCCCCGAAGAAGTCGCGCTCTTCACCGTGCGTGCGTTGGAGAAGAACAAGGCGATCATCATTCCGGGGCGCCGCAACCGCTGGCTCGCCTTCAGCCCGCGCCTGAGCCCGCGCTGGCTTACCCGAAAAATTGCCGGTGCGATCAACAAGGCCTATTGCCCGCGTTGAGCGCCCCAGTACACTGACCCTCTCGTTCACTATGGAGAAACAGCTGTGGATACTCTGTTCACCAAGATCATCAATCGAGAAATACCGGCGAACATCATCTATGAAGATGACCAGGTGCTGGCTTTCCACGATATCGCCCCGCAGGCGCCGGTGCATTTCCTGGTCATCCCGAAAAAGCCCATTCGCACCCTCAACGACCTGACCGAGGACGATAAAGCCCTGGCCGGCCATATTCTGTTCACGGCCCAACGCCTGGCGGTGGAGCAAGGCTGCGAGAAAGGCTTTCGCGTGGTGATGAACTGCAACGAAGACGGCGGGCAGACCGTGTACCACATCCATATGCACGTGCTGGGTCAGCGCCAGATGAACTGGCCGCCGGGCTGAGTGCACCGGGGCAAATTGACTCAGCGCAAACGCGCCGTCCTCTCTTGCGGTAAACTGGCCGCCGAGATTCTTTCCGGAGGTCAGCATGACTACCCAACGTCACTACTCGCCGATTGACCGTCTGTTACTGCAAGCCGACACAGCCATGCGTACGCTGCTGCCATTCAGCGGCCAACCGTATCGTCCGTCACCGGCCATCGTGCAGCCGGACGCGCAGATGAGCGAGAGCGAGACCCGCCACGTGGCCGGCCTGATGCGTATCAACCATACCGGTGAAGTCTGTGCCCAGGCGTTGTACCAGGGCCAGGCACTGACCGCCAAGTTGCCGCAGATACGCGCGGCAATGGAGCATGCGGCCGAGGAAGAGATCGACCACCTGGCTTGGTGCGAACAACGCATTCGCCAATTGGGCAGTCATACCAGTGTGCTGAACCCAGTGTTTTATGGCTTGTCGTTTGGGATTGGCGCCGCTGCCGGCCTGATCAGCGACAAGGTCAGCCTGGGTTTTGTCGCGGCAACCGAGCATCAGGTGTGCAAGCACCTGGACGAACACCTTGAACAACTGCCGGCCGAGGACCAAAAGTCACGGGCCATTCTCGAGCAGATGCGCATCGACGAAGAGCATCACGCAGAAAGCGCGCTGGATGCCGGCGGCTTTCGCTTCCCTGCGCCGGTGAGGTTCGGCATGAGTCTGTTGGCCAAGGTCATGACCAAAAGCACCTATCGGATTTGAAAGCACGAAGAGCGCAAAACCCGGCACCTGCGCAAGGGTGACGCGGAGCGTCACGAGAATGCATTCCCACGCGGAGCGTGGGAACGATCATCTCGCAGAGCGTGGGAATGATCATGTAAAAAGGGCGCTATCAAAGCGCCCTTCTTTTTGCCCGTCGTTCTACGATCAACCCAACTCGATAATTTCGTAATCATGGGTGATGGCTACACCGGCCGCGCCGAGCATGATCGAGGCCGAGCAGTATTTCTCTGCCGACAGCTCGATGGCACGCTTGACCTGCGCCTCCTTCAGCGCCCGGCCCTTGACCACAAAATGCATATGAATCCTGGTAAACACCTTGGGATCTTCGGTGGCACGCTCGGCCTCCAGAAAGGCTTCGCAGCTTTCCACGGCCTGACGGGATTTTTTCAGGATACTGACCACATCGAAATTGCTGCAACCGCCGACACCCAGCAGCAGCATTTCCATCGGGCGTACACCCAGGTTGCGGCCACCGGCTTCCGGCGGGCCGTCCATGACCACCACGTGGCCACTGCCCGACTCACCGAGGAACATGGCTTCGCCCGCCCATTGGATGCGTGCCTTCATCGCCCAGACTCCACTGCTAAAAAAGGGTCGCCAGCTTAGCACAGGGCCTCAGGACAGCCGTGCACTGCATGAAAACGATCAATAAACAGCGTTTGCCGGTGAAATACGCTAATCGAGTCAGAATGTGTCTGGTAAGCTGGCGCCAAATCAATGGCGCATTGCCATCCTTTGTACAGCGTACGTCAATGCCGGTATCGCTGATAAAAACAAATCCAACCCCATCGCGCAGTCTTTCGGGATACAACCATGGTTGCTCTTACTCCCACACCCAAGATCAAGAACCTCGACAAGCTGCTGATGCATTGCCAGCGCCGGCGTCATCCGGCCAAGCACAACATCATCTGCGCGGGCGAGCGCTCCGAAACCCTGTTCTTCATTATCAAGGGCTCGGTCACCATCCTGATCGAGGACGAAGACGGTCGCGAGATGATCATTGCCTACCTCAACACCGGGGATTTCTTTGGCGAGCTGGGACTGTTCGAGCAAGCGGGCAAGGAGCAGCAGCGCAGCGCTTGGGTACGCACCAAGGTGGAGTGCGAAGTGGCCGAGATCAGCTATACGAAATTTCGCGAACTGGCCCAACAGGATCCGGACATTCTGTATGCCTTGAGCGGGCAGATTGCCCAGCGCCTGCGGGATACCACGCGCAAGGTCGGCGACCTGGCATTCTTCGATGTGACCGGGCGTGTCGCTCGCTGCCTGCTGGAGCTGTGCAAGCAACCTGACGCCATGACCCACCCCGATGGCATGCAGATCAAAGTCACACGCCAGGAAATCGGGCGCATCGTCGGCTGTTCGCGGGAAATGGTGGGGCGCGTGCTCAAGGATCTGGAGGAGCGCAACCTGGTGCACGTCAAAGGCAAGACAATGGTGGTGTTCGGCACCCGTTAACCTGGCAGCAAGCCTGCCAGCATCTGACGGTACAAGGTGTCGAGCCGGCCGATTACATCGGGCGCGGTGAACACCTCGTGCAGTGCGATATGGCTCTCGGCCCGCACCCGTTGTTCCAGGCCACAAGCTTGATTAAAACGATTGACCGCCATAATCAACTCATCGCGATCATTGTCCAGCAATAAGGCACCGTGCACCAAGCCCACCGGGCGACCGCCGCTCTGGCGCCAACGTTGGGCCGTGCCGACCATTTTCCGGCCGTTGAGATTGACGTTGTAACGACCGTCGCAGAACGCGCCGTCGATTTCGCCAACGGATGCGTCGCCGCCCAACTCGGTCAATACATCACAAATCGGCTGGCACAACCGTCGGTAGCCGGTTTCGATGCGCCCTTGATCACCTTCACTGCGCGCAGGCGCGTAGACCAGGGCGACATTGACCGTAGCGGCGGACTGCGGCACCGGCTCACCGCCGGTTTCGCGCAACAACACCGGCCAACCCGCGTCTGCCGAGACCTGGCTGGCGGCTTCAAAGGCCGGTAATCGGCTCAAACGGCGTGGCATGACCAAGGCTTGATCGTTGGGCTGCCAGAACAACAGACCGAATTCCTGCTCACCGGCGCAGACGGCGGCCAGCAAGGCTTGTTCGGCTGCAAGCCCTGCTTCTACCGTCATCGAAACCGGCTTGGTCATTAACATTTACCCACCTGAATAAGCACAAAACCAATGTGGGAGGGGGCAAGCCCCCTCCCACACTTTTTTACTGCATTTCAAAAACGGACCGACTGCGCTGGAATCAATCCAGGGTCGAACCGCTGACCGTCACGCCACGCTCCGGGAAGAACAGACGCTGCAGTTCGGCCCCTGGGTTCTCCGCGCGCATGAACGTCTCGCCGACCAGGAACGCATACACTTCGCTGATTTCCATCAACTCCACATCGGCGCGGTTGACGATGCCGCTCTCGGTAATCACCAGGCGATCACGCGGAATACGCGGCAGCAGATCAAGGGTGGTTTCCAGACTGACGTCAAAGGTATGCAAGTTACGGTTGTTGACCCCCACCAGTGGGGTGTCGAGGATTTTCAGCGCGCGCTCCAGCTCGTCGCCATCATGCACCTCGACCAGTACATCCAGGCCCACACCCTTGGCCACAGCCGCCAGCTCGGCCATCCTCACGTCATCCAGGGCGGAAACGATCAGCAGCACACAGTCGGCACCCAGCGCGCGTGCTTCGACGACCTGGTAGGGATCAACCATGAAATCCTTGCGAATCACCGGCAACTTGCACGCGGCGCGTGCCTGCTGCAGGAATAAGTCGGAACCCTGGAAGTAATCGATGTCAGTCAGTACGGACAGGCAGGTCGCCCCACCCTTTTCATAACTGGCGGCGATTTCATGTGGCACGAAGTGCTCGCGGATAACGCCTTTGCTCGGGGAGGCTTTCTTGATCTCAGCGATCACAGCCGGCTGCTTGAGCTTGGCCTGGGCGATCAAGGCGTTGGCAAAACCGCGCGGAGCATCGGCAGCCTTTGCCTGGGCTTCCAGTTCAGCCAGGCTCACACGGGCACGGCGCTCGGCAACTTCTTGAGCCTTGCGCGCCAGGATTTTTTCCAGAACGGTGGGAACACTCATGCTTCATTCTCCATCTTGAATACGGCGGTGAATGCTCCGAGTTCTTCGAGTTTCTCGCGAGCCAGACCGGTGTGCAATGCATCGTGAGCCAGGGCCACACCTTCCTTAAGACTATAGGCATGGTCCGCTGCGTAAAGTGCCGCGCCCGCATTGAGCACAATCATTTCTGCGGCTTTTTGACCGTTTTCGGTTTTGCGTCGCCCCAATGCATCACGAATCAAGTCAAGCGACGCCGCCGGGCTTTCCACCGCCAGGCCGTGCAGGCTCTGGCTCTTCATGCCCAGGTCCTCAGGCTCGACCCAGTATTCAGTGACCTGGTCGTCCTTCAACTCTGCCACGAAGGTCGGTGCGGCCAGGCTGAATTCATCCAGGCCGTCCTTGGAGTGCACCACCAGCACATGCTTGCTGCCCAGGCGCTGCAGCACTTCAGCCAACGGCCGGCACAACGCCTGGCTGAAGACACCGACGACCTGATGTTTCACACCGGCCGGATTCGTAAGCGGGCCGAGCATATTGAACAGGGTACGCAGGCCGAGGTCCTTGCGCGGGCCGGCGGCGTGTTTCATCGCGCCGTGGTGGGACTGGGCAAACATGAAGCCGATGCCGACGCTGTCAATGCAGCGCGCCACCTGTACCGGCGTCAGGTTCAGGTAGATACCGGCGGCTTCCAGCAAGTCGGCGCTGCCACTTTTGCCGGACACCGCGCGATTGCCGTGCTTGGCCACGGTGCAACCCGCTGCCGCGACCACGAACGAGGACGCCGTCGATACGTTGAAAATGTTCGCACCGTCGCCGCCGGTGCCGACCACATCGACCACGCCGTCGAGGGTCTTGAGTTCGACCTTGTCCGCCAGTTCACGCATCACCGACACGGCGCCGACGATTTCGTCGATGCTTTCGCTCTTCATGCGCATGGCCATCATAAAGGCGCCGATCTGTGCGTCGGAGCACTGACCGGTCATGATCTCGCGCATCACATCGCTCATTTCAGCGGTGCTCAGGTCCAGGTGACCGACGATACGGCCCAGGGCAGTCTTGATATCCATGGAAAATCCTTAGCGCGTGCCGCCGCTCTGCTTGAGAAAATTGGCGAACAGCTCGTAGCCCTGCTCGGTCAGGATCGATTCAGGGTGAAACTGCACCCCTTCGATATTCAGTGTCTTGTGGCGCAGGCCCATGATCTCATCGACCGAGCCGTCCTCCAGCTGGGTCCAGGCCGTCAGTTCCAGGCACTCGGGCAGGGTTTCGCGCTTGACCACCAGGGAATGGTAACGGGTCACGGTTACAGGATTGTTGAGCGCCTGGAAGACCCCCAGGTCCTTGTGAAATACCGGGCTGGTCTTGCCGTGCATTACCTGGCGCGCGCGCACCACATCACCGCCAAAGGCCTGGCCAATGGACTGGTGCCCCAGGCACACGCCCAGAATCGGCAGCTTGCCGGCGAAATACTGGATGGTTTCCAGGGAGATGCCCGCTTCGGTCGGTGTGCACGGGCCGGGCGAAACCACGATGCGCTCAGGGTTCAGCGCAGCGATCTGGGCGACTGTCAGTTCGTCGTTGCGCACCACCTTGACCTCGGCACCCAGCTCGCCCAGGTACTGCACAACGTTGTAGGTAAAGGAATCGTAGTTATCAATCATCAGCAACATGTGGGTTCAAACCTCTTGAATTCACTGATTTCAAATGACCGCCTTCCAGGCATTTGGCCCGCTGCCGGACGCACGTTCCGGTTGCCGGGGTGAGCGGCAAGGGGCGTCAAACAGGGTGAAGAAGGCAAATCGGTACAGGTCCGGCCAGGCCGGCGGAGAAAAATGTCAGGCGCGCCAACGCCAACGGGCGTGTGCCTTGACTACTCGCATCAAGAGTCTGCTGATGATCAACACGGGGAGGGTCTCATTCATACGTCCAGGCACAGTAACGTAGCCTCGCCAACCGTGCAATATGGCGCCGCAAATACGGGCTGGGCTCAATGCGCTGCCCACAGCAAAATTCGGTTTTGCCCTATAGAAAACGCTCGATACTTTGCTAGTGTTTCGGTTCCGACACAAAAACAACTCAATGGAATTTTCCATGCTCAGAACTCCGTTCTTCGCGCCCCTGGCCGCCGGCTTGCTTTACCTGGCTTGTGCACAGGCTCATGCAGCATCGTCACCCTATTCAACGATGGTGGTATTCGGTGACAGCCTGGCCGATGCCGGCCAGTTTCCCGACGGCGGTGCCGGATCGACCCTGCGCTTCACCAACCGTACCGGGCCGACGTTCCAGGGAGACTATGGTCTGGTTTCTTCGACGCTGCTCGGCGCGAAGCTGGGTGTAGCGCCAAACGACCTGAATGCCTCCACCTCACCGGTGCGCGCGATCCAGGGCTTGCCGGACGGAAACAACTGGGCGGTCGGCGGCTACCGTACCGACAATATCCTCGACTCCATCACCAACGTCTCCAACGCGGCGATCCCACCCGGTAATGCCGGGGGCGGCACGGTGCTGCGCAGTCGACAGGGTTACCTGCCGGCAAACGGCGGGCTGGCCGATCCGAATGCGCTGTACTTTCTCTCCGGTGGCGGCAATGACTTCCTCCAGGGTCGCGTACTCAGCCCCGCTCAAGCGGTCGCCGCCGGCGGGCGATTGGCCGACAGTGCCCAGGCCCTGCAACAAGCCGGTGCGCGTTACATCATGGTATGGATGTTGCCCGACATCGGCCTGACGCCGGCCGTCAACGGCACGCCGCAGCAGGCAGCGACGTCGGCCCTGAGCGCTGTTTTCAACCAGTCGCTGGTACAGCGCCTGTCGCAGATCGATGCGCAGGTCATCCCGCTGAACATTCCATTGTTATTGAATGAAGCCTTTGCCAATCCGGCCCGCTTCGGCCTCGCCACCGGGCAAAACCTCACGGGCACCTGCTTCAGTGGCAACAGTTGCACCGCCAATCCGGTGTACGGCATCGGTGGCACCAACCCGGACCCGACCAAGCTGATCTATAACGACTCGGTCCACCCGACCATCGCCGGGCAACAGCTGATCGCCGACTACGCCTATTCGCTGCTCGCCGCGCCGTGGGAAATCACGCTGCTGCCGGAAATGGCCCAGGGCACATTGCGCGCCCACCAGGATGAGTTGCGCAATCAATGGCAGGCAGACACCGGCCACTGGCAAGCCGTCGGCCAATGGCGAGCGATCGTGGCAGCCGGTGGCCAACGGCTGGATTTCGACGACCAGAACAGCTCGGCAAGCGGCGATGGCAGCGGTTATAACCTCAATATCGGCGGCAGCTACCGACTCAACGAAGCCTGGCGCGTAGGCGTCGCCGCGGGCCTGTACCGCCAGACACTGGAAGCCGGCGCCAGCGATTCGGATTACAAGCTCAACAGTTACATGGGCACCGCGTTTGCCCAGTATCAGCAGAATCACTGGTGGGCCGATGCGGCCTTGACCGGCGGCAAACTGGACTTCGATAACCTCAAGCGCAAGTTCGCCCTGGGCGTCAGCGAAGGGTCGGAGAAAGGTGACACCGATGGCTGGCTCTGGGCCTTGAGCGGCCGCGTGGGCTACGACATCGCTGCGCCCGGCAGCGACTGGCACTTGTCGCCCTTCATCAGCGCCGATTACGCGCGCGTCGAAGTCAACGGCTACTCGGAGAAAGACAGCCGCTCCACCGCCCTGACCTTTGATGACCAGCAGCGCGACTCCAGGCGCCTTGGCGTAGGCTTGCAAGGCAGCTACCGCATCACCCCGCAGACCCAGGTGTATGGGGAAGTGGCGCATGAGCATGAGTTCGAGAACGACACGCAGAAGGTCAACATCGCGCTCAACAGCGTGCCGGGGATCGACTTCAAGCTGGACGGGTATACGCCGCGCAGCAATTCGGATCGCTTGAGCCTGGGTGTCAGCCACAAGCTGACGCAGGAACTGGCGTTACGCGCGGCGTATAACGTGAGGAAGGATGACAACCTGACCCAGCAAGGGGTCAGTGTCGGGGTGAGCATGGATTTCTAGCCAATCCTGAAACCAACACAAACCAATGTGGGAGGGGGCTTGCCCCCGATAGCAATGTGTCAGCCAGTGCATCATGAACTGAAAGACCGCTATCGGGGGCAAGCCCCCTCCCACATTTGAATCACATTCGGCTTCAGTCCTGCGGGGTTTGCTCGGCCAGCGCCACCGCCCGGAACATCGCGCGGCGCTTGTTCAGGGTTTCTTCCCATTCCAGGGCCGGCACCGAGTCAGCCACAATGCCGCCACCGGCCTGCACATGCAGTTCGCCATCCTTGATCACTGCCGTACGGATCGCAATCGCGGTGTCCATGTTGCCGTTCCAGGCGAAATACCCCACGGCGCCGCCATAGACGCCCCGCTTGACCGGCTCCAGTTCGTCGATGATTTCCATCGCGCGAATCTTCGGCGCGCCCGACAAGGTACCGGCCGGCAGAATGGCACGCAGTGCGTCCATCGCGGTCAACCCGGCTTTCAGTTCCCCGGTGACGTTGGACACAATGTGCATCACATTGGAGTACCGTTCGATGACCATCTTCTCGGTCAACTTCACCGAGCCGATTTCCGAGACACGCCCCGTGTCATTGCGCCCCAGATCAATCAGCATCAGGTGCTCGGCGATTTCCTTGTCATCGCTCAACAGGTCTTCTTCCAGCGCCAGGTCCGCTTCTTCGGTGGCGCCACGCGGGCGCGTACCGGCGATGGGCCGCACGGTGATCAGGTTGTCTTCGACGCGCACCAGCACTTCCGGTGAACTGCCCACCACGTGGAAATCACCGAAGTTGAAGAAGTACATGTACGGCGTCGGGTTGAAGCAGCGCAGCGCCCGGTACAGGTCAATCGGCGCCGCCTTGAAATCAATCGACATCCGTTGCGACGGCACCACCTGCATGCAGTCACCGGCGAGGATGTATTCCTTGATGGTGTCCACTGCGCGCTCGTAGTCCGCCTGCGTGAAGCTGGAGCGAAACACCGGGTCAGCGGCAGGCGGACGGCTGAGGTCCAGGCCACGACGCGGCGTGATCGGCTGGCGCAGCTTGTCCAGCAGTGCTTCGAGACTGGCCTGGCCTTGTTCGTAGGCATCCGCCCGGGACGGGTCGGCCAGCACAATCGCGTGCATCTTGCCGGCGAGGTTGTCGAACACCACGACCGCATCGGAGACCATCAGCAGGATGTCCGGTACGCCCAGCGGGTCCGGGTTCGGACATTTACCCAGGCGCTGCTCCACGTAGCGCACGCAGTCATAACCGAAATACCCCACAAGGCCGCCGTTGAAACGCGGCAGGCCGGCAATGGTCGGCACGTTGTAGCGCGCCTTGAAGGCCTCGACGAAGGCCAGCGGGTCGTCTACGTCATGGCTTTCGATCTCGACGCCATCATGGGTGATGCTCACATGATGGTCATGAACCCGCAGTACCGTGCGGCACGGCAGGCCGATGATCGAATAACGGCCCCACTTCTCGCCGCCCTGTACCGACTCCAGCAGATACGAGTTCGGCTCATCGGCCAGTTTCAGGTAGATCGACAGCGGCGTGTCGAAGTCGGCCAGGGTTTCGCGGGCCATGGGGATACGGTTATAGCCGGCAGCGGCCAAACGCAGGAATTCTTCGCGGATCATCAGGTGCCTCGTGGTGTGAGGGTCAATCGGTCAGGTAGGCAAACGTGCCGCACAAAGCGGCCAGGATCAGTCAGGCGCGCCAACGCCAGCGGGCCAGGGCCTTGATGACTTTCATCCAGAGTTTGCGAGTGACCACCACGATGGGATTTCCTGAAAAGGACGGATCAATATCGGGCAACGTTATCTCAGCGCCCGCGCCCAGGCAACCGGGGATTAACAGGCGCAGGTCATCAATCACCAGCGCCGGCGATTCTTCGGCAATCGGCCGGCCATGGTTGTAGCCGTAACTCAAGGCCACGCACTGCACCCCTGCGGCTTTTGCCGCCAATACATCGCTGCGCGAATCGCCCACGAACAACGATTGGGACGCCGGAATGTTGGCCATTTTCATCACGAAAAACAGCGCCGCCGGGTCGGGCTTTTTCTGCGGCAGGGTATCGCCGCCGATGATCCAGCGAAAATACCGGCCGATCTTCATCTGGTCCAACAGCGGTGCGACGAAGCGCTCCGGCTTGTTGGTGATCAAGGCCATTTCCACGCCCTGCTTGCTCAACCATTTGAGGGTGTCACGCACGCCGGGATACACCACCGTCAGTTCGTGGCTGCTTTCATAGGCGGCATTGAACAGCTCCAGGGCATGTTCGGCCTCCACCTCATCCACACCGGCGGCGTCGATATTGCCCGCCAGCGCCCGACGCACCAGCATCGGCGCACCGTTGCCGACCCATTCGCGCACCGCCTCGATCCCCGCAGGCTTGCGCCCCAGTTTGAGCAGCATCTGGTCCACCGCCGCCGCCAGGTCGGGCACCGAGTCGATCAAGGTACCGTCCAGATCGAACATCACCAGCCGTGGCAATTTGCCGGGGAACAGCTGCTCAAAGCCGCTCATGGACGCGCCAGCGCCAGTTCGGCGTGCATCTTGGCGATCACTTCCTGGTAATCCGGGGCGTTGAAGATCGCCGAGCCGGCCACGAACGTATCGGCACCCGCAGCAGCGATCTCGCGAATATTGTTGACGTTGACCCCACCGTCGATTTCCAGGCGGATATCGCGGCCCGATGCGTCGATCAGCGCCCGCGCTTCGCGCAGTTTGTTCAGGGTGCCGGGGATGAACTTCTGCCCGCCAAAGCCCGGGTTGACGCTCATCAGCAGGACCATGTCGACCTTGTCCATCACGTACTCCAGCACGCTCAAGGGTGTGGCCGGGTTGAACACCAGGCCTGCCTTGCAGCCGCCTTCGCGGATCAGTTGCAGGGTGCGGTCGACGTGCAGCGTGGCTTCCGGGTGGAACGTGATGTAAGTCGCACCGGCCTCGATGAAGTCACCGACAATGCGGTCCACCGGGCTGACCATCAGGTGTGCGTCGATCGGCGCGGTAATCCCGTACTTGCGCAGCGCCGCGCAGACCATCGGGCCGATGGTCAGGTTGGGCACGTAGTGGTTGTCCATGACGTCGAAGTGCACGAAGTCGGCGCCGGCGGCCAACACCTTGTCCACTTCTTCGCCCAGGCGGGCGAAGTCGGCGGAGAGAATCGATGGAGCAATGACGAAGGGCTGCATGACGCACCTTTTTTGAGCTAAATCACGATGGCGCGCATTGTATACCTCAGCTTTGCCCTGCGCACCGTGACCTCACTCAACGGCTAGTACGCCGCCCGGTAGATTTTCTCGATATCGGCCGCGCTGAGCTGGCGCGGGTTATTGCGCATCAGGCGTTCGATGCCCGCCGCTTCAGTGGCCATCGCCGGGATAGCCTCCTCAGGCACGCCGAAACTGCGCAGGCCGGCCGGGATTTCAACGGCGGCGCAGAGTTTCGTCATCGCCTCGACAGCCTGGTCGGCGGCATCATTCACGCTCAGCCCGCTGACATTCACGCCCATGGCCTGGGCGATGTCGCGCATCCGCTCGACACAGGCCAGCTTGTTCCAGTGCATCACATAGGGCAGCAACAGCGCATTGCTCACACCATGGGCGATGTTGAACCGGCCGCCCAACGGATACGCCAGCGCATGCACCGCGCCCACGCCGGCATTGCCGAAGGCCATGCCGGCCATCAGGCTGGCGGTGGCCATGTCGTCACGGGCCTGCAGGTTGGCCGGGTTGGCGTAAACCTTGGGCAGTGCGCTGGCAATCAGCTTGATCGCGCCGATCGCCAGGGCATCGGTGATCGGCGAGGCGCTCAGCGACAGGTAGGATTCAATGGCATGCACCAGTGCGTCGACGCCACTGGCGGCGGTGACGCTGCGGGGACAAGTGAGGGTCATTTGCGGGCTGATCAGCGCCACATCCGGCAGCAGGTAGTCGCTGACAATGCCTTTTTTCAGCTGCGCGACCTTGTCCGAGAGGATTGCCACGTTGGTCACCTCCGAGCCGGTGCCCGCCGTGGTAGGAATGGCGATCAACGGCGGGCCCTTGCGCGGCACCTGGTCGACCCCGAACAAATCCGCCAGGGCGCCGTGGTAACCGGCGTAAGCGGCAACGCTCTTGGCGATGTCGATGGCACTGCCGCCGCCCACGCCGATCAGGCCATCGTGCCCGCCATCGCGGTAGGCCTGCATGCAGTCTTCGACAATGGCGATTTCCGGGTCGGGCAGCACGCGGTCGAAAATTTCATACGGGCGGCCGCCCAAGTGCTCGAGCGCCAGCGCCACCGTGCCGGACTTGACCAGCACGGCATCGGTGACGATCAACGGGTTATCCACATCCAGGCGGGTGAGTTCGGCGGCGAGCTGCTCAATGGCGCCAGCGCCGGTGAGCAGTTTGTGGGCGATCTTGAATGAGGAAGTACTCATGTGCGCGGCCTCTTATTGAGAGATGGGCTGGCACAAGAGTAGCTGAGACAAATGGGTTGTCTGCCATTCAAGAGCTGAATGGTCATTATCTGAATGAACAAAGAACCAGTATGGGAGGGGGCTTGCCCCCTCCCACAGTTTGATCTGTGCCGGGTTTTAGACCTGTGCGGTACGCAGCTTTTCGCCCCGCCCGCGCAGCCATTCAAGCGTTAGCAACAGCACGACTGAAAACCCGATCAGCAACGTCGCCGCCGCTGCAATCGTCGGGCTGAGGTTTTCCCGAATGCCGCTGAACATCTGCCGCGGCAACGTGGCTTGCTCCGGCCCTGCGAGAAACAGCGTCACCACCACTTCATCGAACGAGGTGGCGAAGGCGAACAGCGCCCCGGAAATCACCCCCGGCGCGATCAGCGGCAAGGTCACCCGGCGAAACGCGGTCAACGGTGACGCGCCCAGGCTGGCCGCGGCCCGCACCAGATTGTAGTTGAAACCCTGCAAGGTCGCCGACACGGTAATGATCACAAACGGCACGCCCAGCACCGCATGCACCACGATCAGCGAGAAGAAACTGTTACCCAGACCCAGCGGGGCAAAGAACAGGTAACTGGCCACGCCGATAATCACCACCGGCACCACCATCGGCGAAATGACCAGGGCCATCACCAATGCCTTGCCGGGGAAGTTGCCACGGGTCAGGCCAATCGCCGCCAGCGTGCCGAACACCATCGCCAGCACCGTGGCCGCCGGGGCGACGATGATGCTGTTGCGCAGGGCGCGCATCCATTCGGCCGAGGCGAAGAAGTCCTGATACCACTGCAGCGAAAAGCCCTGCAACGGATACACCAGGAAACTGCCGCTGTTGAACGACAGCGGGATGATCACCAGTACCGGCAGGATCAGGAACAGCAGGATCAGGCCACACAGAATCCGCAGGCTGTAGAACCACAGACGCTCCACCGGTGACATATAAGGGCTCAGCATTGCAGGGTCTCCTCAGCTCAGGCGCAGGCGACTGGCGCCCACCAGCCGGTTGTAGATCAGGTACAACAGCACCGTCGCCAGCAGCAGCAAGCCGCCCAGCGCCGTGGCCATGCCCCAGTTGATGCTGGTGTTGGTATAGAAGGCCACGAAGTAGCTGACCATCTGGTCGTTCGGGCTGCCCAGCAAGGCCGGGGTAATGTAATAGCCAATCGCCAGGATAAACACAAACAGGCAACCGGCGCCGACACCGGCGTAGGTCTGCGGGAAGTACACGCGCCAGAAGCTGGCGAAGGGGTGACAGCCCAGGGAAATCGCCGCACGCATGTAGGTTGGCGAAATGCCCTTCATCACGCTGTAGATCGGCAGGATCATGAACGGCAGCAGGATATGCACCATGGAGATGTACACACCGGTACGGTTGAACACCAACTCCAGCGGCGTATCGATCAGGCCCATGCCCATCAGGGCGCTGTTGATCAGGCCGCCGGATTGCAGCAGTACGATCCACGCCGCCACCCGCACCAGGATCGAGGTCCAGAACGGCAGCAATACCAGGATCATCAGCAGGTTGCTTTTACGCGCCGGCAGGTTGGCCAGCAGGTACGCCAAGGGATAGGCCAGCAGCAGGCAGACCACGGTGATGACCAGGCCCATCCAGAATGTACGGGCGAAGATATCCAGATAGATAGCCTGGTCCGGGGTGGCCGGCGCGATTTCGCCCAGGTCGTCGATACGGTGATCGACGGCCGCCAGCAGGTAGTAAGGCGTCAGGCTGCTGGTATTGCGTCGGATCGCCTGCCAGTACGCGGGGTCGCCCCAGCGTTCGTCGAGGGTTTCCAGCGCAGCTTTATAAGAGGCCGGCGCGTCGGCAAACGGCAGCGCCCGCGCGGTTTTGGTCAGCAGGCTGCGATAGCCGGCCAGCTCCATGTTCAAGCGCTTGGACAAATCGCCCAGGGTCTGGTTTTTGCGCGCTTCGCCCAGGTCCTCACTGAGCGCCTGGTACACCGACTCGCCGGGCAAGCCACGACCGTCCCAGGCCGTCACTGCCACCACTGTGCGCGGCAAGCCTGCGACCACTTCCGGGTTGCCGACGCTTTTGTAGAGCAGCGCAACAATGGGCACCAGGAACACCAGCAGCAAAAACAGCACCAGCGGCGCAATCAAGGCCTGGGCCTTCCAGCGGTTGAGCCGCTCGGCACGGGCCAGGCGCTGCTTGAGGGTGGGAATGGCGAGGGCCATGACTGAACTCCGGATCTTGAAGATAAATGCAGATCCCCTGTGGGAGGGGGATTGCCCTAATGCCAGTCTGTAGGAGCGAGCTTGCTCGCGAAAAACTCACAGGCGCCGCGTTCATTCAGGAAGCACGCGTTATCGTTGACGTTTTTCGCGAGCAAGCTCGCTCCTACAGCGGGCGTACGCTTAACTGACTGGCATTAGGGCAAGCCCCCTCCCACAGGGTTAGCGGCACTGCTGGTTACTTGGCGGCCCAGGAATTGAAGCGCTGCTCAAGCTGCTCGCCGTTATCGGCCCAGAAGCTCACATCGATCTGCACCTGATTGGCGATATTTTCCGGCGTGGTCGGCATGTCCTTGAGCACGTCTTTGGCCAGCAACGGCACGGCCTGGGTATTGGCCGGGCCGTAGGCGATGTTTTCCGAATAGATCTTCTGCTGCTGCGGCTGCACCGAGAAGGCGATGAATTTTTTCGCCGCTTCGGCGCGGTCCTTGGCCAGGCCTTTTGGAATGGCCCAGGCGTCGAAGTCGTAGATGCCCCCGTTCCACACCACTTTGAGGTTGCTTTCTTTCTGCACGGCGGCGATCCGGCCGTTGTAGGCCGAGCTCATCACGACGTCACCCGAGGCCAGGTATTGCGGCGGCTGTGCACCGGCCTCCCACCACTGGATCGACGGCTTGAGTTCGTCGAGTTTCTTGAATGCACGGTCCTGGCCATCTTTGCCGGCCAGCACTTTGTAGACGTCCTTGGGCGCTACGCCGTCGGCCATCAGCGCAAATTCCAGGGTGTATTTGGCGCCTTTGCGCAGGCCACGCTTGCCCGGGAATTTCTTGGTGTCCCAGAAATCCGCCCAACTGGTCGGTGCACTGGCGAGTTTGTCGGCGTTGTAGGCCAGCACTGTCGACCACACGAAGAAGCCCACGCCGCAGGGCTGGATCGCGCCTTTGACGTAGTCGGCGCCGTTGCCGAACAGTTTCGGGTCGAGGGGCTCGAACATGTCTTCGTCGCAACCACGGGACAGTTCAGGCGACTCCACTTCCACCAGGTCCCAGGACACGCTCTTGGTGTCGACCATGGCTTTGACCTTGGCCATCTCACCGTTGTATTCACCAGCAATGATCTTGCCGTTGCCCGCGCTTTCCCACGGGGCATAGAAGGCCTTGACCTGGGCCGCCTTGTTCGCGCCGCCAAAGGAAACGACGGTCAGGTCCGGGCCTGCCATGGCCTGTGTCGCGCCCATCAGGCCGATAGCCAGGGCCGAATACTTAAGGGATCTCAACATTGTTGTGCTCTCCACGTGCAGGGTTGGTGAAGCCAGGGGGCGATCAATTCGCCTCTAGAAGTGGGTCGAGTGCGCGAACGTGCTCGACTTGCCAGCCAATCGGTACTACGTCGCCGACCGTCAGGGCCGGGTCCAGCTCGGCGATCGGTTGTTTCACGAAAAAATCGGTCTTGCCGCAAACTTCCAGGCGCACACGCACGTGGTCGCCCAGGTAGATGAACTCCGCCACCCGCCCGGAAAAACGGTTGATGCAGCGGTCACTTGCGCCATTGAGGCTGACGCGCTCCGGACGCACCGACAGCGTCACCGGGCCGCCGATCGAGCCGACGTTCACCGCCAGCGCCTCGACCTTTTCGCCGCGCGCCAGCTCCACCACACAGCGCTCGCCGGTGTGGCTGTGCAGACGGCCATTGAGACGGTTATTTTCGCCGATGAAGTTGGCCACAAAGGTATTTTTCGGCTCTTCATACAGGCTGCGCGGCGCGGCGATCTGCTGGATTTCGCCCTGGTGGAACACCGCCACGCGGTCGGACATGGTCAAGGCTTCGCCCTGGTCATGGGTCACATACACCACGGTCACGCCGAGGCGCTGATGCAGGTGCTTGATTTCCATCTGCATGTGTTCGCGCAATTGCTTGTCGAGGGCGCCGAGGGGTTCGTCCATCAGCACCAGCTGCGGCTCGAACACCAACGCGCGAGCCAACGCCACCCGCTGTTGCTGGCCCCCGGACAGTTGCGCCGGGTAGCGCTGGGCGAAAGCGTCGAGCTGGACCATGCTCAGCACGCGCTTGACCCGCTCGCTGATGTCGGTCTTGCTCAAGCCACGCACGGACAGGGGAAACGCCAGGTTCTCGGCCACGGTCATGTGCGGGAACAATGCATAGTTCTGGAACACCATGCCGATGTCGCGCTTGTGCGGCGGCACGTTATTGATCGAGCGCCCGGCCAGCTGGATTTCGCCGGCGGTGGGTGTTTCAAAGCCGGCCAGCATCATCAGGCTGGTGGTCTTGCCCGAACCGGACGGCCCGAGCAGGGTGAGGAACTCGCCCTTGCGAATCTCCAGGTTGAGGTCTTTGACGATCAGGTTTTCGCCATCGTAGCTTTTCTGCACGCCACGAAAGCTGACCAGCACATCATTTGAATCCACCTCGCTCATACCCGCACCTTTGTGTTTTGGACCGCTGTGACACAAGCCTAGTCCAGGCGCGAGGCCCCGGAAATCGGGGGCGAGGAGAGAATCCCATCAGCCGGATGGAAGGTTCGGGGTAGGGATCGCCCTACACGGATGGCGGGCATGGGACAGTGCAGCTGCAAGCGACGAGCTGCAAGCGGCAAGAACAGGCTCGGCGGCGTTCTTGAGGTGTCGCTGATGGATACGCCGCTACAGCAGCTTGTGTTCCATGGCGTATTTCACCAACTCGGCCAGGGAGGTGATGTTGAGCTTTTGCATCAAGCGCGCCTTGTGCGTGCTGATGGTTTTGCTGCTCAGGGCCAACTGCAGGGCGATGTCGTTGACGTTGGCGCCTTGTGCCAGACGTTCGAACACCGAAAACTCGCGCTCCGACAGCAGCGAGTGCAAGGGGCGCGAATCCGTCAGGCCGACTTCGAAGACCATGCGGTCTGCCAGGTCCGGGTCGATATAGCGCCCACCCGCCGCGACCTTGCGAATCGCCATCAGCAGCAATGCCGGGTCGCTGTCCTTGGTGGCATAGCCGGCCGCACCCACCTTCAGGGCGCGGGCGGCCATTTGCGCCTCATCGTGCATGGACAGCACCAGGATCGCCGGCGGGTTGCTCAGCGCGCGGATACGCGCGATAGCCTCCAGGCCATTCACGCCGGGCATGGAGATATCCAGCAACACCACCTCGCACGGCACATGGCGCAGGGTCTCGAGCAATTGCTCGCCATTGCTCGCTTCGCCTACCACCAGCAGGTCCTTGGCCAGGCCGATCAATTGCTTGATGCCTTCCCGGACAATGGTGTGGTCTTCGGCTACCAGTACGCGGATCACAGGGGTTTCCTCTTATCGTTATGCATCCAGCGGCACCGTGACGCTCAGGGTGGTGCCCTCCCCCAACTCGCTGACCAGGCTCAACTGCCCGCCCATGATCAGTACCCGTTCGCGCATGCCGACCAGGCCGAACGATACCGCTCGCCCCTGCGCCTGCACGAAACCGATACCGTCATCGCTGATGGTCAGCCGCAGGTTCGGGCCATCCACGCCCAGCGTCAGCTCCACAGTATGCGCCTGGGCATGGCGCATCACATTGGTCAGCGCCTCCTGCAGGATGCGGAACAGGCCGATGGCCTTGGCGTCGCTCAGTATTGGCGGGTTTTCCGGGACGCGTACCAGGCAGGGAATCTGCGTGCGCGCTTCGAAGCGTCGTGCCTGCCATTCGATGGCCGAGGCAATGCCGGCGTCGAGAATCGGCGGGCGCAGCGCCGTCGCGACATCACGTACCAATTGAAAAAGCTGGGCTATCAGGCGCTTCATGCTGTTCAAGCGCTCGTTCAGGCCCGGGTCGAGTTGCGCATAGGCCAATTCACACATTGAGGTTTCCAGCTTGAGCACGGTGAGCATCTGCCCCAGTTCGTCGTGTACTTCGCGGGCGATACGCGCCTTTTCTTCTTCGCGCACCGTTTCCAGGTGGGCTGACAATTGGCGCAACTGTGCCTCGCTTTGCAGCAGGGCGGCCACATAACGGCGGCGCTCGGTGACGTCAGTCAGGTAAACCACCAGGTACTCGCCGTCGGCAAAGCGCAGAAAACTCAACGACACGTCTGCCGGCAGGATGCTGCCGTCGGCGCGCAGGCAGTCGGTGGCGAAGGTCTGCGCGCCCTCCTCGCTGGCCCGCCCTCGTTTCCACAGATTGAGCCAGCGGTCCATGGTCAATGTCGGGTCGAAATCGATCAGCGGTCGCTCGATCAATGCGCCAGCGCCATAGCCGAGCATGGTTTCGGCGGCGCGATTGGCGTAACGCACGTGACTGTCCCAATTGACCCACAGGATGCCGACCGTACTTTGATCGATGGAAAACTGCGTCAGGCGCAAGGCTTCAGCGCCAGCGGCGCGCGCCGCACTTTCCTCTCGCGCCGCCAACAGGTCGTGCTCCAGGTTGCGTTGTTGGCGGCGCTGCCAGAGCACCGCCGCGAGGCTGGCGAGCAGCATCAGGCCCAGCAGCACGCTGAGGTTTTTCCACACACCCATGGCGTTTGATAAGCGCGGGTACTGAGGCTGCAGCCAGCGGCTGTGCAATTGGTCGAGGTCGCGGGCGGGTATCGCCCGCAAGGCGCTTTGCATGATGCCGGCCAGCTGCGGCCATTCACGCCGCGTGGCCACCCGCAGCAACTGCGGCAGGCCGATATCGCCGACCACCGCCAGCCCGGCAAACTCCGCCTCGCCGGACAACCGGCCCAGTTGCGCCTCATCCACCACCGCATAGCGGGCCTGCCGGCTCACCAGTAACTGCAGGGCCTGACGCTCCATGGGCACGCCTTGCAGGTTGAGGTTGGGATAGGTGCTGCGCAGGTAGTCGGCCACCGTGCTGGGCATGCGCACCGCGATGCGCGATTGTGCGTCGAGTTTTTCCAGCTCCACCGCGCCGCCGCCTTCACGAATACCGACAATATGCTGGGGCACGCGCATATAAGGGTCGCTGAACAACCACAGGCGCAAGCCGGCCGGGGTTTGCTGCAGGCCGGGGGCGATGTCCACCTCGCCGTCGCGCACGGCGGCCTCCAATTGCTGCTGATCGGGAAAGTTGCGCCAGGTCAGCTCGATGCCCAGTGCCCTGGCCAGCCACTGCATCAACTCGACATTGGCCCCGGACAACCGCTGCAGCCGTCGGTCGTATTGCGCGTAAGGCGCCTGCAACACCAGGCCCACCCGCAATTGCGGGTGCTGCGCCAGCCACGCACGCTGCTGCGCATCCAGTTGCGCCTGGGGCACGACGGGGGCAGGCGCTGCGTTCGCCATCAAGGCAACACACAGACAGCCGATAACCAGCAGCAAGCGAAAACCCATGATCCACGTCTCACATCACTGACAAATACCGATCAACCCATTAGGCTGCTGGGATCTTCCGGCCGGGATTTAACGATGCCACCTCTAAACCGTTCGGCACTGCCAGCATTGTGCCTGTCGCTGCTATTTACCAGCGCCTTTTCTGTTCAAGCCGCCGATGCGCCTGCAGCCGTCGCGGAAAAACCCGCCGAGCGCCAGCCCTTGCCCGAGCGCAGCGAGGCAGAAGCCCGCGCGCTCGAACGCCAGGTTGCGCAACAGGAACAACAACAATTGCAGGCCGGCAGCGAGTCGTTCCTGGCCCTGTGGAGGCCCGCCAACAGCGCCGAACCCCAGGGCGTGGTGATTATCGTGCCAAGTGCCGGCGAAAATGCCGACTGGCCGCAAGCGATCGGCCCGTTGCGGCGCAAACTGCCGGACGCTGCCTGGGGCACCCTCAGCCTGTCATTGCCGGACGTCAATCTGGACACCTTGCCGCCACGCGTCATCGAGCCGCCCAAAGCGGCGGTCGATACCAGCAGCAAGGACGGCAGCACGGTCGCCAAACCCGTCGAACAGGCCGCCAGCGCGGAAGCCGAAGGCACTGACCCGGCAGTGGTACCGGGCGCGGATGAACAGGACAAGACCGACGCCAAACGTATCTTCGACCGCATCGACGCTGCCGTCGCCTTCGCCCAGACCCAGGGCGCCCGCAGTGTGGCACTGCTCGGTCACGGCACCGGCGCATGGTGGGCTGCGCGTTACCTGAGCGAGAAACAACCCGCCCAGGTGCAGAAACTGGTGATGGTGGCCGGCAAGACACCCGCCGCTCGTCAACCGGACCTGCAGCAATTGGCCCCAGCGCTGAAAGTACCTACGGCGGATGTGTTCTACCAGGACGGCGCCCAGGACGGCAAAAACGCACTGGCCCGTATCCAGGCGGCCAAGCGCGGCAAGAACGAAGGCTACAAGCCGGTGCAACTCCACGCCCTGCCCGGCAACGATGCCGCCGAGCAGGAACAGCTCTACCGGCGAGTTCGCGGCTGGTTAAGCCCGCAGGCCGATTGAACACATTTTTCGAAAGTGTTGAATAACCAATGTGGGAGGGAGCTTGCCCCCGATAGCCATAAGTATCTACACAACTCAACAGCGCCCAACCGTAACCACGATGCGAAGCGAGCCGCTCTTGATCTTGATCTGCTTTTGATCTCAGGCGCCCCGTTAAACCACGCTGGCCGAACGCAGGCTTGAATCCGTGGGCAACCCGGCAGGACGCCGGGTTAGCCGCCCCGCGCCATGGATGGCGCGTGGCGGCGGCCCACGGATTCAAGCCGGAGCGAGGGCACACCGAGCCTAGGCGAGGTGCCGAGTGGTGGGGCAAGAGCGTTTTGCTTACTTTTGCGCTTTTCAAAAGTGAGCCGCCGTCAGGGCGGAACCCTAAGCAGCCGTTACCGCAGAAACGGATATGTACTCGGTCCAATCCAACATCCTGGCTAGCCCAGAGGCCGCCATCGGGGGCAAGCCCCCTCCCACATTTTGACCTCGGAGCGTCAGGTAGATACGCGTTAGCTCCCTCGCCACAGGTGCGGTGTAGCACCAAAACTGTGTAGATACCTATGGCCATCGGGGGCAAGCCCCCTCCCACATTTGATCGGCGATGTCAGCGAAAGTCCCGCCGCTCGCGAATCAACGCATAAGCGTTATGCAACTCACGGGTACGCTCGGTCGCCTCACGCACTTGCGCGGGGCTGGCGCCACTGCCGGCGATCTTGTCCGGGTGATGGCGGCTGAGCAGGCGGCGATAGGCGCGCTTGATCACCGACGGCTCAGCGGTCGCCGTCACCCCCAGAATCCGCAGCGCCTCCTGATAAGCCCCGACACGGTTCACCAACGGCTTGCGCGCCGGCGCGTAATCGGAGGCCAACGCGCGGATTTGTTGCGGCGTCCAGCCCAGCCATTTGCCCCACCGTTCGATCAGGTCACGCTCGGCATCATCCGCCCGGCCATCCGCCCAGGCCATCCGCCAGCACGCACGTAGAACACCCTCGGCGGCATGGGGTTGCGCCTTGAGCACGCGCAGATAACTGCGCACACGGTCAGTGCCGGACTTGCCACGATTAAACGCCATGATGGCTCGGCGCTGGGCCGGCTCGGTCATGTCCAGTGCGCGCATTTCCTGGCGCGCCTGCTGGATATGCCCGTCCACAATGCGACCGTTGCTTTTGGCCAAGCGCCCCAGCAGCACGAACAACAATTCGTCGTTGCGCAACGCGGGGCGGCCGCCAAGGCGTTCGCGCAACTGCGCCCAGCTGTGTAATTGCAGGCGCCGGTCCAGCGCCTGCCCCAGCAATGCACCCAACAAAGCCCCCGGAATGCTGGCAATCGCAAAGCCAGCCCCGGCGCCGATCAGCGTCCCTGGCCACAGCATCCTATCGTCCCGCTGTCAGCAAGGTTTCGACCTGCGCCAGACGTTCAAGCGTTCCGACATCCACCCAGCGTCCCTTCATGTGTTCACCCGTCACCCGACCGTTGGCCATCGCCGCGCGCAGTAACGGCGCCAGCTTGAAGGCACCCGCACTGCAACCCGCGAACAATTGAGGGTCGAGCACGGAAATGCCACTGAAGGTCAGGTTATCGGCACCGGGCGCCGCATCATGAAGCACGCCGTCGTCCAGGTAGAAATCCCCGCCGGACGGATGATGTGCCGGGTTGTCGACCATCACCAGATGGGCCAGGCCCTGGAGCGGTCGCTTCAATTGGCTGAAGTCGTAATCGGTCCAGATATCGCCGTTGACCACCAGGAACGGCTCGTCACCCAGCAACGGCAGCGCCTGGAAAATCCCGCCGCCGGTTTCCAGCGGCTCGCCTTCGGCTGAATAACGGATACGCACGCCGAACTGGGCACCGTCACCCAGGTAGCTTTCGATCTGTTGACCGAGCCAGGCATGGTTGATCACGATCTCGGTGAAGCCGGCCTTGGCCAGCGCTTCAAGGTGATACTCGATCAGCCGTTTGCCGCCCGCCTGCACCAGCGGTTTTGGCGTATGCAGCGTCAGCGGGCGCATGCGCTCGCCCTTGCCGGCCGCCAGGATCATCGCTTTCATACGCAAGCCTCGGCCGGTTGGCGCAGGCTGCTGAGCAGTTCACCCAGCTCGCTCAACTCCGGTCGGTCGGCCAGCACCGCTTCTATATAAGCAAAGAAGCGCGGCACGTCCGCCAGATAGCGTGGTTTGCCATCGCGGTGGCAGATCCGCGCGAAGATGCCGATGACCTTGAGGTGACGCTGCACGCCCATCAGGTCGCTGGCACGCAGGAACTCTTCAAAATCCTCCTGCACAGGGATGCCCAACTGCCCGGCGCGTTCCCAATAGCCGCGCTGCCACGCGCGCACGCGGGCCTGGGGCCAGCTGAGGAAGGCGTCCTTGAACAGACAGGTAATGTCATAGGTCACCGGGCCATAGACCGCATCCTGGAAATCCAGCACCCCAGGGTTAGGCTCGCTGATCATCAGGTTGCGCGGCATATAGTCGCGGTGCACCAGCACGGTGGGCTGGGCCAGGGCGCTGTCGATCAAGCGGTCACTGACGCGTTGCCAAAGGGCCTGCTGGCAGGTATCAAGCTCGATACCCAGGTGCCGGCGTACGTACCATTCAGGGAACAACTCAAGCTCGCGACGCAGCAGGGCGACGTCATAGCTGGGCAACGGCGCGTCCATCGGCAACTGCTGGAACGCCAGCAGCGCATCGATGGCGTCGGCGAACAATTGATCGGCGTTTTGCTCGTCAATCACGTCCAGATAGGTTTTTCGGCCCAGGTCATTGAGCAAAAGAAAGCCACGGGGCAAATCTTCTGCATAAATTTTTGGCACATTAATTCCCGATTTCGCGAGCAAATGTGCGATATCGACGAAAGGTTTGCAGTTTTCCTGGGGCGGTGGCGCGTCCATTACGACGAATGTATGCGCCCCACCCTCCCACCGGAAGTAACGCCTGAAACTCGCGTCGCTGCTGGCCGCGGTCAATGTGGCCGGGGGTACGGGGCCCCAGTCCTGAGCGTTGAAGAGAATCGGCAACTGCTCATCCAGCCAGACTTCCAGCTGTTGTAAACGTAGATCGTGCTCGGGCATTACAAGGGTCTCCGACGGCGCTAGCCGTCAAGCGGGGCATGCTTTATTATCACGCATCTTTTTCAGACCATCGAGAGGCGTGCGGCCCAAACCGCGGGCAGATGGCACGCAGGAAGCCCGGACTAATAAGATGGCATTGAAATCCCCCGCGTTTCGTAGAAAATTTCCGTTGCTGGTAACCGGCAGTCTGCTGGCCTTGCAACCTTTCGCCACCTCATTCGTGGTCGCCGCGGAACAGTATGACTGCTCAGTCTCTGCTTCGGGTGCCTGGGATTGCGCGCCGAAAACGGCCGCCGCCCCATTGCCACCGCGCCCGGTGCATGACGGTTCTGCCGTCAGCTCGGCCAACAGCACGCCGCAGGGCGAGGCTGGCGGCAGCGTCGACGCCGAGCCCAAGACCATGCTGGTCACCGAAGCCAAGGGCCGTGGGCTGCGTTCGCGCAGCAAAGACTACAGCCACCTGGACTGGGTGCCTCGCGAGAAACTGACCGCAGCACAGTTGGCCGAAACCGGCCCTTACTGCGGCGGTGCCTACATCGAGCCGACGCGTCCTGGCATGAATGACAAGACGAACAAGAGCGATGCGCCGACCTTCATCGGTGCCAAGGCTTCTCGTTACGAGCAGGAACAGCAGGTCGCCACACTGGCCGGTGACGTCGTCATGCGCCAGGGCAGCATGCAGCTGGAGTCCGACGAAGCCAGCCTGTACCAGGCCGAGAACCGTGGCGAGCTGAACGGCAACGTGCGCCTGCGCGACAACGGCGCGCTGATCGTGGGTGACCGTGCCCAGGTTCAGCTCGACACCGGCGCCGCCCAGATCGACAACGCCGAGTACGTGATGCACAAGTCGCGTATCCGCGGTAATGCGCTGTACGCCAAGCGCGCCGAGAACGCGATCATCCGTCTCAAGGACGGTACGTACACCACCTGCGAGCCGGACAGCAACGCCTGGCAGCTCAAGGGCAACAACATCACGTTGAACCCGGCCACCGGTTTCGGTACGGCCACCAACGCGACGTTGCGGGTCAAGAACATCCCGATCCTGTACACCCCTTACATCTACTTCCCGATTGACGACCGCCGTCAGTCCGGCTTCCTGCCGCCGAGCTTCAGCACCGGCAGTGAGACTGGCTTTACCCTCGTGACGCCGTACTACTTCAACCTGGCACCGAACTACGACGCCACGTTGTACCCGCAATATATGACCAAGCGCGGCCTGTTGATGGAAGGCGAATTCCGCTACCTCACCAAGTCCAGCGAAGGCCAGTTCGGCGGGGCGTACCTGAACGACGACAACGACGAGCGCAAGAACCAGACCGATTACGAAAAAACCCGCTACATGCTCAACTGGCAGCATAGGGGTGGGTTGGATTCGCGCCTGACGTCCCAGGTGGACTACACCAAGATCAGCGATCCTTACTACTTCCAGGACTTGAAGACCTTCGAGGAGGGTGTCCAGAACCGGGACTTCCTGAACCAGCAGGGTTCCCTGACGTACCGGGGCGATTCTTATCAGGCTCGCTTGAATGTCCAGGCGTACCAGTTGTCCACAATCTCTCAAATCACGCCGTATGACCGGTTGCCGCAGCTCACGCTGAACGGCCAACTGCCGTTTCATCCGGGCGGCTTGAACTTCAGTTATGAAACCGAAGCCGTACGCTTTGATCGTGACTTGCAGAGCGGTACGTTCACCGACGAAAACGGCTTGGTTTCACCTCGCCTGGATAGCAACGTACTGGGTCTCACCCGCGCCAACGGTACTCGTCTGAACGTCGCGCCAGCCGTCGAATACCCGATGAATTGGACTTACGGTTTTATTACGCCGAAGCTCAAATACGTCTACACCAAGTACGATCTTGACCTTGATACCAGAGGCAAAAACACGCTGGGTGCAGGCGAAACGTTCAAGAGCTCCCAGGACCGCGCGATACCGATTGCCAGTGTAGACAGCGGCCTGTACTTCGACCGCAGAACCAATTTGTTCGGCAAGGACTTCAATCAGACCCTGGAACCACGGGCCTACTACCTCTACGTACCGAACAAGGACCAGAGCGATATTCCGGTGTTTGATACCAGTGAATACTCGTTCAGCTATTCCTCATTGTTCCGCGACAACCGCTTCAGCGGTTCCGACCGGATCGGTGACGAGAACAAGCTGTCCCTGGGCGTAACCAGCCGCTGGATCGAAGATAACGGTTTTGAGCGCCAACGCGTTTCGGTAGGTCAGGCCGTGTACTTCAAGGACCGTGAGGTTCAACTGCCAGGCGTATTGGCCGCCGATCGTGATGATGCGCGTACCGACGTATCGCCTATCGCGCTGGAGTACGAGTTCCACTTCAACCGCGACTGGCGCGCCACCGCCGACTACAACTGGGACCCCGAGAGCCACTCCCCACGGTCCGGTAGCGCGATGTTCCACTATCAGCCGGAGAACGACCCGAACAAGGTTATCAACCTCGGTTATCGCTATCGCAACGACCAGGTCGTCTATAACCAGCTGACCAACAAATGGCAGTTCGGTGGCGACTACGGCAAGCCGGGCGATCCGAACTACGTGAAGGATTACTACAAAATCCAGCAACACGACTTCTCGATGATGTGGCCGATCATTCCACAGTGGAACCTGATCACCCGCTGGCAGTATGACTATGCACGTAACCGTACCCTGGAAGCCTTTGGTGGTTTCGAGTACGACAACTGCTGCTGGAAACTGCGCGTCATCAACCGTTACTGGGTTTCCAACGACGAATACAGCCAGATCGCCCCGCTTAACGAAAAGGGTGACCACGGGCTCTTCTTCCAGATCGTCCTCAAAGGACTCGGCGGCCTGACCGGCGCCAAGGTAGAGAGCTTCCTCGACAAAGGCATTGAAGGTTATCGTGAACGTGAAGACAAAGCTTTCTGAGTGTTTGCGCCCGCTAGTGCTGGGCGCGCTGTTCCTGGGTGCCGCCTCGGCGCATGCCGCGGTGCAACAGCTGGATAAAGTCGCAGCCATCGTCGATAACGACGTGATCATGCAGAGCCAGCTGGACCAGCGGGTCAAGGAAGTTCAGCAGACCATCGCCAAGCGTGGTGGTGGTGTGCCGCCGACCAGCGTCCTGGAGCCCCAGGTACTGGAACGCCTGATCGTCGAAAACCTGCAACTGCAGATCGGCGAGCGCTCCGGCATCCGTATTTCGGACGAAGAGCTCAACCAGGCCGTCGGCACCATCGCTCAACGCAACAACATGAGCATCGATCAGTTCCGCGCAGCCCTGGCGCATGATGGCCTGTCCTATGAGGACGCGCGTGACCAAATCAAGCGTGAAATGATCATCAGCCGTGTACGTCAACGTCGCGTAGCGGAGCGGGTGCAGGTGTCGGAGCAGGAAGTGAAGAACTTCCTGGCCTCGGACCTGGGCAAGATGCAACTCTCCGAAGAGCTGCACCTGGCCAATATCCTGATCCCGACGCCAGACAGCGCCAACGCCGAGCAGCTCAATGCCGCCGCGGCCAAGACCCAGGCGATCTACGACCGCCTCAAGGCGGGTGCTGATTTCGCTCAAATGGCGATTGCCCAGTCCGGCAGCGACAACGCGCTCGACGGTGGTGACATGGGCTGGCGTAAAGCCGCTCAACTGCCGCCGCCGTTCGACCGTGAGCTCAGTGCCATGAACGTGGGTGACATTACCCAGCCTGCACGTACTCCAGGCGGCTTTATCATCCTCAAGCTGCTCGGCAAGCGCGGCGGCGAGACCTCGCTGAAGGACGAAGTACACGTCCGTCACATCCTGGTCAAACCCAGCGAAATCCGCACCGAAGCACAAACCAAGGAACTGGCCCAGAAGATCTATGACCGCATCGAAAGCGGTGAAGACTTCGCCACCCTGGCCAAGAGTTTTTCGGAAGACCCAGGCTCGGCCCTCAACGGCGGCGACCTGAACTGGATCGACCCGAAAGCCCTGGTGCCGGAGTTCCAGCAGGTGATGGCCGATACGCCGCAAGGTGTGCTGTCCAAGCCGTTCAAGACCCAATACGGCTGGCATGTACTGGAAGTCCTTGGCCGTCGCGCCACCGACAACACCAACCAGGCCCGCGAACAGCAAGCCCTGACCGTACTGCGCAACCGCAAGTACGACGAAGAGCTGCAAACCTGGCTGCGTCAGATCCGTGACGAAGCCTACGTAGAAAACAAACTGCCGGCCGCCGAGCAAACAGGCACCGACCAGGCAGCGCAGTGAAACCCCAGCGTTTCGCGGTAACACCCGGCGAGCCGGCCGGCATTGGTCCAGACCTGTGCCTGCTGCTCGCCTCGCAACCCCAGCCACACCCCCTGATTGCCATTACCAGCCGCGACCTGCTCCTTGAGCGGGCCGCGCAGCTGGGTGTGGCTGTCAACCTGCTGAGCGTTGCACCGGGCAACTGGCCCGACCTGCCGGCGCCGGCGGGCAGCCTGTATGTGTGGGACACCCCGCTGCATGCCAAGGTCGTCGCCGGGCAACTGGACAAGGCCAATGCGGCCTTTGTGCTGGAAACCCTGACCCGCGCCGGCCAAGGCTGCATCGACGGCGACTTCACCGGCATGATCACCGCGCCCGTTCATAAAGGCGTGATCAACGAATCCGGTATCGCGTTCTCCGGCCATACCGAATTCCTGGCCGAACTCACCCACACCGAACAAGTCGTGATGATGCTGGCCACCCGTGGCCTTCGCGTCGCGCTGGTCACCACCCATCTGCCGCTGCGCGATATCGCCGACGCCATCACCGCCGAGCGCATAGAACGCGTCACGCGCATCCTGCACGCCGACCTGCAACACAAATTCGGCATTGCCCAACCGCGCATCCTGGTCTGTGGGCTCAACCCCCACGCCGGTGAAGGCGGCCATTTGGGCCATGAAGAAATCGACATCATTGAACCGACATTAGAGCGTCTGCGCCAGGAAGGCATGGACCTGCGCGGCCCATTGCCCACAGACACTCTGTTTACCCCCAAATATCTGGAGCACTGCGACGCAGTGCTGGCGATGTACCATGACCAGGGGCTGCCCGTGCTGAAATACAAAGGCTTCGGCGCCGCAGTCAACGTGACACTGGGCCTGCCGATCATCCGCACCTCCGTCGACCATGGCACTGCCTTGGACCTGGCGGGCAGCGGCAAGATCGATACCGGCAGCCTGCACGTGGCCCTGGAAACCGCCTATCAGATGGCCGAGACCCGTATATGACCGAGCATTACCAACACCGGGCGCGCAAGCGCTTCGGGCAAAACTTCCTGCACGACGCTGGCGTGATCGACCGCATCCTGCGCTCCATCCATGCCAAGCCAGAAGACCGCCTGCTGGAAATCGGCCCGGGCCAGGGCGCACTGACCCAAGGCCTGCTGGCCAGTGGCGGGCAACTGGATGTGGTGGAGCTGGACAAGGACCTGATCCCGATCCTCAATCAGCAATTTGCCGGCAAGCCCAACTTCAACCTGCATCAGGGCGATGCGCTGAAGTTCGACTTCAACACCCTCAACGCCGCGCCCAACAGCCTGCGCGTTGTCGGTAACCTGCCGTACAACATCTCCACCCCGCTGATTTTCCACCTGCTGAACAACGCCGGGATCATCCGCGACATGCACTTCATGCTGCAAAAAGAAGTGGTGGAGCGCCTGGCCGCTGGCCCAGGTGGCGGTGATTGGGGCCGGCTGTCGATCATGGTCCAGTACCACTGCCGCGTCGAACACCTGTTCAACGTCGGCCCGGGCGCGTTCAACCCGCCGCCGAAGGTCGACTCGGCCATCGTGCGCCTGGTGCCCCATGCCGTCCTGCCGCACCCGGCCAAGGACCACAAACTGCTCGAGCGTGTCGTACGCGAAGCGTTCAACCAGCGCCGCAAGACCCTGCGCAACACGCTCAAGGCGCTGTTGAGCAATGCCGAGATCGAAGCTGCCGGCGTCGATGGCAGCCTGCGTCCCGAGCAACTGGACCTGGCCGCATTCGTGCGCCTGGCCGACCAGTTGGCTATCCAGCCTGCGCCAGCAGCAGAGCAGGTGTAAGGACAAATGTGGGAGGGGGCTTGCCCCCGATGAGGTTGTGTCAGTGCAGGAAGGTTTAACTGAACCACCGCTATCGGGGGCAAGCCCCCTCCCACACTTGAACCCTGTCATACCCGACTGCATGTCTGGCCTAGTGCCCACCTCTTGGCCTAGACTGACCCGCATCTGCTGTCCTCCGCTTTTGCTTTTAAGGCCTCTTGCATGTCCGATCCTCGCTACCAGATCGACGTCAGCGTCGTCACCCGCTTCCTGGCGGACCAATCGCAACCCGAACTCAACCGCTTTGCCTTTGCCTACACCATCACGGTGAAAAACAACGGGCTGGTGCCGGCCAAGTTGCTGTCACGCCATTGGGTGATCACCGACGGTGACGGTCAGGTTGAAGAAGTACGCGGCGCGGGCGTTGTCGGCCAGCAACCGTTGATCGACATCGGCGCCAGCCATACCTACAGCAGCGGCACGGTGATGACCTCCAGGGTCGGCACCATGCAGGGCTCGTATCAGATGAAAGCCACCGACGGCCACTTGTTCGACGCGACCATCAAGCCCTTCCGCCTCGCGGTGCCCGGAGCCCTGCACTGATGGCGACGTACGCGGTCGGTGACCTGCAAGGGTGCCTGGAGCCCCTCAAGTGCCTGCTTGAACAGGTCGCCTTCGACCCCGTGAATGATCGCCTGTGGCTGGTCGGCGACTTGGTCAACCGTGGCCCGCAGTCGCTGGAAACCCTGCGCTACCTCTATAACCTGCGCGATTCGCTGGTCTGCGTACTGGGCAACCATGACCTGCACCTGCTCGCGGCCGGCCAGAACATCGAGCGCCTGAAAAAAGGCGACACCCTGCGCGAGATCCTCGAAGCACCGGACCGCGCCGAGTTGCTGGAATGGTTGCGCCGACAAAAGCTCATGCACTACGACGAGGCCCGTAACATCGCCCTTGTCCACGCCGGCATCCCACCGCAATGGACCTTGAAGAAAGCCCTCAAGTGCGCCGCCGAAGTCGAAAGCGCCCTGGCCGATGACAATCTGTACACCGCCTACCTCGACGGCATGTATGGCAACGAGCCATTGAAGTGGGACAACGAGCTCACCGGCGTTGCCCGCCTGAGAGTGATCACCAACTATTTCACGCGCATGCGTTTCTGCACGGCGCAGGGCAAGCTGGACCTCAAGAGCAAGGAAGGCGCCGACACCGCCCTGCCCGGCTACCAGCCCTGGTTCGCCCACAAGGAACGCAAGACCCGGGACACGAAGATCATCTTCGGCCACTGGGCCGCCCTTGAAGGCAAATGCGAAGAACCCCGCGTGTTCGCCCTCGACACCGGCTGCGTGTGGGGCGGCGCCATGACCCTGATGAACATCGACACCGGCGAGCGTATCAGTTGCCAGTGTGAATCCCCTGCACCCACCCTACAGACGGCCGCCGCCAAGCCCTAGGAGCCCGCCATGAGCGAATTCAAACGTATCCCTCCCGAACAAGCCCAGGCCCTGCGCGAGCAAGGCGCCGTGGTCGTCGATATCCGTGACCAGCCGACTTACGCTGCAGCCCACATTGCCGGCGCCCAGCATCTGGACAACGTCAACATCGCCGACTTCATCCGCGCCGCCGACCTCGACGCGCCGGTGATCGTGGCGTGCTATCACGGTAACTCCAGCCAAAGCGCCGCAGCCTATCTGGTCAGCCAGGGCTTCTCCGACGTTTATAGCCTCGATGGCGGCTTTGAGCTGTGGCGCGCGACCTATCCTGCGGAAATTTCTTCAAGCGATTCGCAATAATTTTTTTCACACCCCGCTACCCCGCGTGACGCTTGGGCTTGCGCCGTTTCTGACGAACGGCGCAGCCAAACTAATTACGTATCGCGCCTTGAACTCCCCGATTACCAACTATCCTTAAGTGCAGGCCATCCAAATCAGGGGAGAGCCGGTACACCGGCGCGCGGGTCATCGGTAGCGTTTCAGGGTGTTCTGGGGGGAAAACAGCCATTGGGGAACGCCAATGGCTGCCAGCATCGACTGATTGATCCGGCGTCGGCTCCACGTATCGAGCGAGGTGACGACGTCATGAGTATCTTTAGCCACTTCCAACAACGTTTCGAGTCCACACAGCAGGAAGAACTCACGCTTCAAGAGTATCTTGAGCTGTGCAAACGGGACCGCAGCACCTATGCGTCTGCCGCCGAACGCCTGCTGCTGGCGATTGGCGAGCCGCAGCTGGTAGACACCTCGAACAATTCGCGCCTGTCGCGAATATTCTCCAACAAGGTGATCCGGCGTTACCCGGCCTTTGAAGACTTCCACGGCATGGAGGAATGCATCGACCAGATCGTCTCCTACTTCCGCCATGCGGCCCAGGGCCTGGAAGAGAAGAAACAGATCCTCTACCTGCTCGGTCCCGTTGGTGGCGGCAAGTCGTCCCTGGCGGAAAAACTCAAACAACTGATCGAGAAGGTGCCCTTCTACGCCATCAAGGACTCACCGGTGTTCGAGTCGCCTTTGGGGCTGTTCAACGCCACCGAAGACGGTGCGATCCTCGAAGAAGACTTCGGCATCCCCCGGCGCTACCTCAATACCATCATGTCGCCCTGGGCCACCAAGCGCCTGTCCGAGTTCGGCGGCGATATCAGCCAGTTCCGGGTGGTCAAGCTCTACCCATCGATCCTCAACCAGATCGGCGTCGCCAAGACCGAGCCGGGCGACGAGAACAACCAGGACATCTCGGCGCTGGTGGGCAAGGTCGATATCCGCAAACTCGAAGAATTCCCGCAGAACGACGCCGACGCCTATAGCTACTCGGGCGCACTGTGCCGGGCCAACCAGGGCCTGATGGAGTTCGTGGAGATGTTCAAGGCGCCGATCAAGGTGCTGCACCCACTGCTCACGGCCACCCAGGAAGGTAACTACAACAGTACCGAAGGCCTGGGCGCGATTCCGTTCACCGGGATCCTGCTGGCGCACTCCAACGAATCGGAATGGCACACCTTCCGCAACAACAAGAACAACGAAGCCTTCATCGACCGTATCTACATCGTCAAGGTGCCGTACTGCCTGCGGGTCAGCGATGAAATCAAGATCTACGACAAACTGCTGTTCAACAGCTCGCTGGCCAAGGCCCATTGCGCCCCCGACACCCTGAAGATGCTCGCCCAGTTCACCGTGCTGTCGCGCCTCAAGGAGCCGGAGAACTCGAATATCTACTCGAAAATGCGCGTGTACGACGGTGAAAACCTCAAGGACACTGATCCCAAGGCCAAATCAATCCAGGAATACCGTGACACGGCGGGCGTCGATGAAGGCATGAACGGCCTGTCGACACGCTTCGCGTTCAAGATCCTCTCCAAGGTCTTCAACTTCGACCCCCACGAGATCGCCGCCAACCCGGTGCACCTGCTCTACGTGCTGGAGCAGCAGATCGAACAGGAACAATTCCAGGCCGAAACCCGCGAGCGCTATCTGCGTTTCCTCAAGGAATACCTGGCGCCGCGCTATATCGAATTCATCGGCAAGGAAATCCAGACCGCCTACCTGGAGTCCTACAGCGAGTACGGCCAGAACATCTTCGACCGCTACGTGCTGTACGCCGACTTCTGGATTCAGGACCAGGAATACCGCGATCCCGAAACCGGCGAAATCCTCAACCGCGTGGCGCTCAACGAAGAGCTGGAGAAGATCGAGAAACCCGCCGGCATCAGCAATCCGAAGGACTTCCGCAACGAAATCGTCAACTTCGTGCTGCGCGCCCGCGCCAACAACAACGGCAAGAACCCAACCTGGCTCAGCTACGAGAAACTGCGGGTGGTGATCGAGAAGAAAATGTTCTCCAACACCGAGGATCTGCTGCCGGTTATCAGCTTCAACGCCAAGGCGAGCAAGGAGGACCAGCAAAAACACAACGACTTCGTCACACGAATGGTCGAGCGCGGCTACACCGACAAACAGGTACGACTGCTCTCCGAGTGGTACCTGCGGGTGCGCAAATCGCAATAAGGCAGCGACAGGTGCTCACTGCCAGGCGTTACGCCTGGCAGTCGACCGCTTGTCCTTAAGCTTCCAGCTCGCGGCTTGAAGCTTGTAACGTGAAGCTGCCCGGAGGGCTCCCCATGAGCTATGTGATCGACCGACGCCTCAATGGCAAGAACAAGAGCACGGTAAACCGCCAGCGTTTCCTGCGGCGTTACCGTGACCACATCAAAAAGGCGGTTGAAGAGGCCGTCAGCCGCCGCTCCATCACCGACATGGAGCATGGCGAACAAATCAGCATTCCGGGACGCGACATCGACGAACCCGTGCTGCACCACGGCCGGGGCGGCAAGCAGACCGTTGTGCATCCCGGCAACAAGGAGTTCACCACGGGTGAACACATTGCGCGCCCTCAAGGAGGCGGTGGAGGCAAGGGCGCGGGCAAGGCCGGCAACTCCGGCGAGGGCATGGACGAATTCGTGTTCCAGATCACGCAGGAGGAGTTCCTCGAATTCATGTTCGAGGACCTGGAGCTGCCCAACCTGGTCAAACGCAACCTGACCGGCACCGACACCTTCAAAACCGTACGCGCCGGTATCAGCAACGAGGGCAATCCGTCCCGTATCAACATCATCCGCACTTTGCGCTCAGCCCACGCCCGTCGGATCGCCCTGTCAGGCAGCAGCCGTGCAAAGCTCAAGCACGCCAAGGAAGAATTGGCGCGTTTGAAGCGCGAAGAACCGGATAATTTCGGCGATATCCAGGAAATAGAAATCGAAATCGAGAAACTCAGCGCGCGTATTCACCGTGTGCCGTTTCTTGACACCTTCGATTTGAAATACAACCTGCTGGTCAAGCAACCCAACCCCAGCTCGAAGGCCGTGATGTTCTGCCTGATGGACGTGTCCGGCTCCATGACCCAGGCCACCAAGGACATCGCCAAGCGTTTCTTTATCCTGCTGTACCTGTTCCTGAAACGGAACTACGACAAGATCGACGTGGTGTTTATCCGCCATCACACCAGCGCCCGGGAAGTCGACGAAGAGGAATTCTTCTACTCGCGCGAAACCGGTGGCACCATCGTCTCCAGCGCACTGAAACTGATGCAGGAAATCATGGCCGAACGCTACCCGGCCAATGAGTGGAACATCTATGCGGCCCAGGCTTCCGACGGTGACAACTGGAACGACGACTCGCCGATCTGCCGGGATATCCTGATCAACCAGATCATGCCTTTCGTGCAGTACTACACCTACGTCGAAATTACCCCCCGTGAGCACCAGGCGCTGTGGTTCGAATACGAGCGTATCGGCGAAGCCTTTGCCGACACGTTCGCCCAGCAGCAACTGGTCTCGGCCGGCGATATCTACCCGGTCTTCCGTGAACTCTTCCAGCGCAGGTTAGTGACATGACCGCCAAAAAAGAGCATAAGCGCCAACCTATCTCCACCGGGTCCGAGTGGACCTTTGAACTGATCCAGGCCTATGACCGGGAAATCAGCCGCATCGCGGCCGGTTATGCGCTGGACACCTACCCCAACCAGATCGAAGTGATCACCGCCGAACAGATGATGGACGCCTACGCCTCCGTCGGCATGCCGCTGGGTTATCACCATTGGTCCTATGGCAAACACTTCCTCAGCACCGAAAAGTCCTACACCCGCGGCCAGATGGGCCTGGCCTACGAGATCGTGATCAACTCCGACCCGTGCATCGCCTACCTGATGGAAGAAAACACCATCTGCATGCAGGCGCTGGTGGTGGCCCACGCATGCTACGGGCATAACAGCTTTTTCAAGGGCAACTACCTGTTCCGCACCTGGACCGATGCCAGTTCGATCATCGATTACCTGGTGTTCGCCAAGCAGTACATCATGCAATGCGAGGAGCGCCACGGCATCGACGCGGTAGAGGATTTGCTCGACTCCTGCCACGCCCTGATGAACTACGGCGTCGACCGTTACAAACGCCCCTATCCGATTTCGGCAGAAGAAGAACGTCTGCGCCAGCAGGAGCGTGAGGAACACCTGCAGAAGCAGATCAACGATCTGTGGCGCACCATTCCAAAGCGTGCCGGCAAAAACAGCGACAAGGACAATGCACGCTTCCCCGCCGAACCTCAGGAAAACATCCTGTATTTCCTGGAAAAGCACGCCCCTTTGCTGGAACCCTGGCAGCGGGAAATCGTGCGCATCGTGCGCAAGATCGCCCAATACTTTTATCCGCAGCGCCAGACTCAGGTGATGAACGAGGGCTGGGCGACGTTCTGGCATTACACCCTGATGAACGACCTGTACGACGAAGGCCTGGTCACCGACGGCTTCATGATGGAGTTCCTCACGTCCCACACCAGCGTGGTGTTCCAGCCCGGGTTCGATAGCCCCTATTACAACGGCATCAACCCCTACGCACTGGGCTTTGCGATGTACCGCGACATCCGTCGCATGTGCGAGCACCCAACCGAAGAGGATCGCCGCTGGTTCCCGGAAATCGCCGGCAGCGACTGGCTGTCCACCATCAAGTTCGCCATGAGCAGTTTCAAGGACGAGAGTTTCATCTTGCAGTACCTGTCCCCGCAGGTGATTCGCGATCTGAAGCTATTCAGCATCATGGACGACGACCTCAAGGAGGACCTGGTGGTGCCGGCCATCCATGACGAGCCGGGCTATCGGACTATCCGCGAGACCCTGGCGGCGCAGTACAACCTGGGCAACCGCGAGCCCAACGTGCAGATCTACAGCATCGATGTGCGCGGGGATCGCTCGCTGACCTTGCGTCACCAGCAGCACGACCGCAAACCCCTGGGCGAATCCACCGAAGAAGTGCTCAAGCACCTGCACCGGCTATGGGGCTTCGACATCCACCTGGAAACCCTGCAGGGCGACCAGGTGATGAAAACCCACCATGTCCCACCGCGCAGCGATCACAACGATAACGACTACGGCCGCCTGGACCTGGCCGTCGTGCATCTCTGAAACGGCAAAGCCTCCATTGGCCAGGCACAGGCGGTATCCTGTGCCGCTAATGGAGGCTTTTTCATGAAAATCTACAAAGTCGGCGGTGCGGTGCGTGATCGCCTGCTGGGCATCAAGGTCACCGACATCGACCGCGTTGTCGTCGGCGCCACCACCGAAGAGATGCTGGCCAAAGGCTTCAAGCCGGTCGGTGCTGACTTCCCCGTGTTCCTGGACCCAAAAAACGGCGATGAATACGCCCTGGCCCGCACCGAACGTAAAAGTGGCCGGGGTTACGGCGGCTTCGTATTTCACGCCAGCCCCGAAGTCACGCTGGAAGAAGACCTGATTCGTCGCGACCTGACCATCAATGCCATGGCTGAAGACGATGAGGGCAATCTGACCGACCCTTACCACGGCCAGCGCGATCTGGACGCGCGTATTTTACGTCACGTATCGCCCGCTTTCGCCGAGGATCCCTTGCGAGTGCTGCGCGTTGCGCGCTTTGCCGCGCGTTATGCGCACCTCGGATTCACCGTGGCTGCGCCAACGCTTGCGTTGATGCGTCAGCTCAGCGAATCCGGCGAACTGGAGGCGCTGACCCCGGAGCGCAGCTGGAAAGAAATTTCCCGGGCACTGATGGAAGATCAGCCTCAGGTGTTTATCCAGGTGCTGCGCGACTGCAATGCGCTGAAAACCTTGATGCCGGAGGTGGATGCGCTGTTCGGCGTACCGCAGCCCGCAGCCCATCATCCCGAGATCGACACGGGCCTGCACACATTGAGCGTGTTGGAGCAGGCGGCCTTGTACAAGCAACCGCTGACCGTACGCTGGGCCTGCCTGCTGCACGACTTAGGCAAGGGCCTGACGCCTGTGGATAAGTTGCCGCAGCATATTGCCCACGAACATCGGGGCTTGAAGCTGATCAAGACCGTCAATGAACGCTTCAAAGTGCCAAGGGATTGCCAGGAACTGGCGCTGCTGGTGGGCCAATATCACACCCACGGCCATCGAGCCTTGGAACTGAAGGCCTCGACACTACTGGAGTTGCTGCAGAGTTTTGACGTCTACCGTCGCCCGCAACGCTTTGAGGAGTTTGTGCTCGCCTGCGAGATGGATGCGCGGGGGCGCAAGGGCTTTGAACAGCGAACTTATCCACAGGCCGATTATTTGCGTGGCGCGGCCAAGGTTGCGCGCGAGGTGCAGGTAGCACCGTTGCTGGAAAAAGGCTTCAAAGGCCCCGCGCTGGGCGAAGCGCTCAAGCGTGAACGGCTTAACGCACTCAAAGCCTACAAGGAACAACAAAGTTCATTGTAGGAGCGAGCTTGCTCGCGAAAAACCTGAGAGCGCCGCGTTATCGTTCACGTTCTTCGCGAGCAAGCTCGGCTCCTACAGAAGCACGTCTGCCGTGAGTTGCCGGCCCTGCCATTCAAACGCCACGGGCGCCAGCACCTGTTCAATTTGCGCATCTCGCCACAGCTCGGCCATGGTCTTGCCCGCCTCCGGGTGAACACGATCCGGCGCCATCATCGACAGCGGCCACAGCACAAAAGCGTTTTTCAGGATTTCTGCGCGCGGCAGGATCAAACCGTCGAAATTACCCACCAGATCGCCATACAGCAGCACGTCGATGTCCAACGGCAAGCCTTTGCGATCGGGCGCATAACGACCATTGTCGGCCTCGATGGATTTCAACCGGCGGTCCAGCTCCATCAACGGCAGGTCGGTGCAGCCCGACACCACCAAATTGAAGAACGGCCCGCTCTTGATACCCACCGGCTGGCTTTCGAACACCGCCGAACAGCGCATGTCCGTCAAAAAGCTCGCCAGCGCATCAAGGCCCGCACGTAAATTGAGCTCGCGCTCGATATTACTGCCAAGGCCAAGGTAAACCTGAGTCAGCGACATCCGCGCTCGATCTCCACGCCCACGCCCTTGGCGGCCGGGACGGCTCCTGGCTTGGTCAATTTGAGGTGCAGCCAGGGAATCTGGAATTCACTCATCAGCACTTGGGCAAGGCGCTCGGCGAAGGTTTCCACCAGTTGGTATTGGGACTGTTCGGCAAAGGCCTGGATACGCGCGGACACGCTGGCGTAATCCAGGGCCAGGCTCAGGTCGTCACCGGCGGCGGCCGGACGGTTGTCCCAGGCAAAGCTCAGGTCCAGGCGCAGGCATTGACGGATGCCGCGCTCCCAGTCGTAGGCGCCGATCACGGTGTCGACTTCCAGGCCTTCGATAAACACTCTGTCCAAGCACTCTTCTCCGCAGCACGACAAGGGCGCGATGCCCCGTTAGAATCAGGGCGTCCTCGCCCGGAATAGTTAGCATGTTTTGGTCACTGGCGATTCTCGCCTACCTGCTCGGCTCGCTGTCCTTTGCCATTTTGCTCAGCCGCCTGACGGGAAATCCCGATCCGCGAATGAGTGGCTCAGGCAATGCCGGCGCCACCAATATGTTGCGCCTGGCCGGCAAAAAACTTGCCGTACTGACGCTGCTGGGCGACCTCTGCAAGGGCCTGCTGCCCGTACTGATCGCCAGCCTCGCGGGCCTTACCCTGCAACAGCAGGCCTGGGTGGGCATCTGCGCCGTCCTCGGCCACCTGTTCCCCCTGTACTTCCGCTTTCGCGGCGGCAAAGGTGTCGCCACGGCGGCCGGCATGCTGCTGGGCATCTACCCTCCGGCAGCCTTACTGGCGGTACTTGCCTGGCTGCTGACGTTCTACCTGACCCGTACCAGCTCACTGGCGGCACTGATCGCCACACCGCTCACCCTGCCCTTGCTGGCCTGGCAGGAACCGGCGGCGCTGCTGCCGATGAGCGTACTGACACTGCTGATCGTCTGGCGCCACCGCGGCAATCTACGCGACCTGTTTGCCGGGCGCGAACGGCATTTTTAACAGGGTCCACGTTACCCCCTACAACGGCGACAACTGCTCCATCGGCCAACGCGCCTGCACGCTGATCGCCAGGCTTTCATGCTGCCCGGCCTGCAGGCGCTGGCAGCCGGCGTAGGCGATCATTGCGCCATTGTCGGTGCAAAACTCAGGACGCGCGTAAAACACATCGCCCTTCATCTCCCCGAGCATCTTCTCCAGCGAACTGCGCAAGGCCTTGTTGGCGCTGACGCCGCCGGCAATCACCAGCCGCTTCATGCCGGCCTGCTTCAGGGCACGCTTGCACTTGATGGTTAAAGTCTCTACCACGGCCTGCTGGAACGCCAGCGCGATGTCGCAACGGGCTTGCTCGCCGTCGTCCCCGGCGCTGACGCTCTGCTGCCAGGTATTCAACGCCGAGGTTTTCAGGCCGCTGAAGCTGAACATCAAACCAGGGCGATCACACATCGGCCGTGGGAATGTGTAACGACCGGCCACGCCTTTTTCGGCGAGCCGGGCGATTTCCGGACCGCCGGGATAATTGAGCCCCATCATCTTCGCGGTCTTGTCGAATGCTTCGCCGGCGGCGTCGTCCAGCGACTCGCCCAACAACGTGTATTGACCGATGCCGTCGACCTGAACCAGCTGCGTATGCCCCCCCGAAACCAACAAAGCGACGAACGGGAACGCCGGCGGTGTTTTTTCCAGCATCGGGGCCAGTAAATGACCTTCCATGTGGTGCACACCGAGGGCCGGAATGCCCCAGGCAAATGCCAGCGCCTGAGCACAGGAAGCCCCAACCAGCAGGGCTCCGACCAATCCGGGGCCTGCGGTATAGGCAATGGCATCGATCTCGGTCGGCACGCAGCCGGCTTCATCCAGCACCTGGCGGATCAATGGCAGCATACGTTTGACGTGATCACGGCTGGCAAGCTCCGGCACCACGCCGCCATAGGCGCGATGCAGGTCGATCTGACTGAACAGTGCATCGGCCAGGAGCCCGCGTTCACTGTCGTAAAGTGCGACACCGGTTTCGTCGCAGGAGGTTTCAAGTCCCAGTACTAGCATGGGTTTGCGCCTTGTAGAGGCTGAATTCGAAGGCGCGCATAATAGTCGCCACTCCCCCTCCCGCCTAGCGGTTTTCGATCAGAGGCTTTGCATTCCTGCCAATGAGGGGTTAACATCCGCAACCCTTAAAAACCGACGACCTCAGCCGCGAATTTTTTGCGACGAGAACGTTGATCCCGGTAATGAAAGAAGGTAGCTCTGGATGCCAGCCGTCAAAGTAAAAGAGAACGAACCCTTCGACGTAGCTCTGCGTCGTTTCAAGCGCTCCTGCGAAAAAGCCGGTGTTCTGGCTGAAGTTCGTAGCCGCGAATTTTACGAGAAGCCAACTTCTGAGCGTAAGCGTAAAGCAGCAGCCGCTGTTAAGCGTCACGCCAAGAAAGTTCAGCGCGAGCAGCGCCGCGCCGTTCGTCTGTACTAATACACAGACGTTCGTAGCAAGCTTCTGCCAAGCCCGGCCCTCAGCCGGGCTGTTGGCATTTGCGGATATCGCTTGATGCTTCATCGTCGACGCCGCACACGCGACCGAGACACCGCTTCAAACGTCAGGACTGGCTCTTTTGCCAGCGGTGCACGTCTCTTCTGACGAGCCTAACAAGGCTACTGACGAGCACACCTAATTCTTCAAGCAGGCGATCATACTGTGTCGACTGTGCCCATAGCTGAGCTTCCGAGACCGCCCACAGGTCAAGACCGGACTCACGGGCAACTTTTATTCGTCGAACACTGATAGAAACTAACGTCAGCGAATGTTCGGCAGATACACTCTCTGACATCCCATGCAGACGATAATGATCAGGCACCCAACGTGCGCTTGAACATTTCACGGGCCCTCATTTACACGCAGTGATGACGAGAACGCCATGGCCGGGCTGATTCCCCAGAGCTTTATTGACGACCTTCTGAACCGCACCGACATTGTCGATGTCGTCAGCTCACGCGTGCAACTGAAAAAAGCCGGCAAGAACTACACCGCCTGCTGCCCGTTCCATAAAGAAAAAACCCCGTCGTTCAGCGTAAGCCCGGACAAGCAGTTCTATTACTGCTTCGGTTGCGGTGCAGGCGGCAACGCCCTCGGCTTCCTGATGGACCACGACAACCTGGATTTCCCCCAGGCCGTCGAGGACCTGGCAAAAGCCGCCGGCATGGAGATCCCCCGCGAAGAAAGTGGCCGCGCGCACAAACCGCGACAGCCCACTGACTCGCCGCTGTATCCACTGCTGACCGCCGCTGCCGACTTCTATCGACAGGCACTTAAAAGCCATCCGCAGCGCAAAGCCGCCGTCAATTACCTCAAGGGCCGCGGCCTCACCGGTGAAATCGCCCGGGACTTCGGCCTCGGCTTTGCACCGCCCGGCTGGGACAATCTGTACAAGCACCTGAGCAGCGATACGCTCCAGCAAAAAGCCATGATTGATGCCGGCCTGCTGGTGGAAAATGCCGAGACCGGCAAGCGCTATGACCGCTTCCGTGACCGCGTGATGTTTCCGATTCGCGACAGCCGCGGCCGCATCATCGCGTTCGGTGGCCGCGTGCTGGGGGACGACAAGCCCAAGTACCTGAACTCTCCGGAAACCCCGGTTTTCCATAAGGGCCAGGAACTCTACGGACTGTTTGAGGCACGCAAGAACAACCGCAACCTCGACGAAATCATCGTGGTTGAAGGCTATATGGACGTGATCGCCCTGGCCCAGCAAGGCCTGCGCAATGCGGTGGCAACGCTCGGTACCGCCACCAGCGAAGAACACATGAAACGCCTGTTTCGCGTGGTGCCCAGCGTGCTGTTCTGCTTCGACGGCGACCAGGCCGGCCGCAACGCCGCCTGGCGCGCGCTCGAGGCCACGCTGTCGAGCCTGCAGGATGGGCGCCGCGCACGCTTTCTGTTCCTGCCCGAAGGCGAAGACCCGGACACCCTGGTGCGCTCCGAAGGCACCGACGCGTTCCGCGCCCGCATCAATCAACACGCACAGCCGCTGGCGGACTATTTCTTCCAGCAACTGACCGAAGAAGCCGACCCGCGCTCGCTTGAAGGCAAGGCCCATATGGCCACCCTCGCAGCGCCGCTGATCGATAAAGTCCCCGGCGCCAACCTGAAATCACTGATGCGCATGCGCTTGCTGGAAATCACCGGCTTGAGCGGCGAAGCCGTCAGCCAGCTGGTGCATAACGCACCGCAAGATGCTCCACCGGCCTACGACCCTGGCATGGATTACGACGCCATGCCGGACTATTCCGACTTCCACCAACCGCAGGAGGCGTATGCGCCCCAGCAGGAATGGACGCCGAAAAAGCCCGGTGCCGGCGGCAAGAAATGGGACAAGAAGCCCTGGAGCAAGAATGGCAAACGCGGCGACCGCGATGAGGCCCATGCCCCGCGCACTCCGGTTGCCGTGGAAGCGCCGACGCTGATTGCCTTGCGCACCCTCATCCATCACCCGCAATTGGCGGGCAAGGTTGAAAGCGCCGACCATTTCGCCAACGCGAGCAACACCTACGCTCAGGTGCTTATCGCCTTGATCGAGGCCGTGCAGAAAAATCCTAAGCTAAACTCAATCCAGCTGATGGCTCGCTGGCATGGCACGGAACAGGGCCGTTTGTTGAAGGCACTTGCGGAAAAGGAGTGGCTAATTGACGGCGATAACCTTGAACAACAGTTTTTAGACACCATTAATAGGTTATCCGCGGGTCAGCACACACAGACCCTCGATGAGCTCATTAAGAGAGCAAGACAGCCGGGATTGTCGGCTGAAGAGCAAATTCAGATAGCAAAACAGATGCGCGACCTTTTAAAACAGAACGTTTGCACATCAAACCCGACCTCAGCTGGCGTGTGAGGTCATAGCTCGGGTATAATCCTCGGCTTGTTTTTTGCCCGCCAAGACCTTCAGTGGATAGGGTGTTATGTCCGGAAAAGCGCAACAGCAGTCTCGTATCAAAGAGTTGATCACCCTTGGTCGTGAGCAGAAGTATCTGACTTACGCAGAGGTCAACGACCACCTGCCTGAGGATATTTCAGATCCTGAGCAGGTGGAAGACATCATCCGCATGATTAATGACATGGGGATCCCCGTACACGAGAGTGCTCCGGATGCGGACGCCCTTATGTTGGCCGACGCCGATACCGACGAGGCAGCCGCTGAAGAAGCCGCTGCCGCGTTGGCCGCGGTGGAGACCGACATCGGTCGCACGACTGACCCTGTGCGCATGTATATGCGTGAAATGGGTACCGTCGAGTTGCTGACACGTGAAGGCGAAATCGAAATCGCCAAGCGTATCGAAGAGGGCATCCGTGAAGTGATGGGCGCAATCGCGCACTTCCCTGGCACGGTTGACCACATTCTCTCCGAGTACACTCGCGTCACCACCGAAGGTGGCCGCCTGTCCGACGTCCTGAGCGGTTATATCGACCCGGACGACGGCATTGCGCCACCTGCCGCCGAAGTACCGCCGCCGGTTGATCCAAAAGCGCCGAAAGCGGACGACGATACCGACGAAGACGAGGCTGAAGCCAGCACCGACGACGAAGAAGAAGTCGAAAGCGGTCCGGACCCGGTCGTCGCTGCCCAGCGTTTCGGTGCGGTTTCCGATCAAATGGAAATCACCCGCAAGGCGCTGAAAAAGCATGGTCGTGGCAACAAGCAGGCCATTGCCGAGCTGCTGGCCCTGGCTGAGCTGTTCATGCCGATCAAGCTGGTGCCCAAGCAATTCGAAGGTCTGGTTGAACGGGTTCGTAGCGCCCTCGAGCGTCTGCGTGCACAAGAGCGTGCCATCATGCAGCTCTGTGTCCGTGATGCGCGCATGCCGCGTACCGACTTCCTGCGCCAGTTCCCGGGCAACGAAGTTGACGAAACCTGGAGTGACACCCTGGCCAAAGGCAAGTCGAAATACGCCGAAGCCATTGGTCGCCTGCAGCCGGACATCATCCGTTGCCAGCAGAAACTGAGCGCACTGGAGACTGAAACTGGCCTGACGATCGCCGAGATCAAGGACATCAACCGTCGCATGTCGATCGGTGAGGCCAAGGCCCGCCGCGCGAAGAAAGAGATGGTTGAAGCCAACTTGCGTCTGGTGATCTCCATCGCCAAGAAGTACACCAACCGCGGCCTGCAATTCCTCGACCTGATCCAGGAAGGCAACATCGGCCTGATGAAGGCTGTGGACAAGTTCGAATACCGTCGCGGCTACAAGTTCTCGACTTATGCCACCTGGTGGATCCGTCAGGCGATCACTCGCTCGATCGCCGACCAGGCCCGCACCATCCGTATTCCGGTGCACATGATCGAAACCATCAACAAGCTCAACCGTATTTCCCGGCAGATGTTGCAGGAAATGGGTCGCGAACCGACCCCGGAAGAGCTGGGCGAACGCATGGAAATGCCTGAGGATAAAATCCGCAAGGTATTGAAGATCGCTAAAGAGCCGATCTCCATGGAGACGCCGATTGGTGATGACGAAGACTCCCATCTGGGTGACTTCATCGAAGACTCGACCATGCAGTCGCCTATCGATGTCGCCACTGTTGAGAGTCTCAAGGAAGCGACTCGCGACGTACTCTCCGGCCTCACTGCCCGTGAAGCCAAGGTACTGCGCATGCGTTTCGGCATCGACATGAATACCGACCACACCCTCGAGGAAGTCGGTAAGCAGTTTGACGTGACCCGTGAGCGGATCCGTCAGATCGAAGCCAAGGCGCTGCGCAAGTTGCGCCACCCGACGCGAAGCGAGCATCTGCGCTCCTTCCTCGACGAGTGATAACAGAACCCCCGGCCCAGGCCGGGGGTTTTGCTTTCCAGGCATTTTTTTCCAAAGATTAACTGCCCCGCAACGCCCCGCCCTCGCAATGCCCGTCTACACTCGAGACATTCCCCGTGCCATAACGAGACCGTTATGCCCAGATTGCCGACCGTGATACTGCTGTCGCTGCTGACCTGGACCGCAACGGCTGGCGCGATGACTCTCACTGATGATGAGCGTAGCTGGCTGACGGACCATCAGGAGCTGCGCCTTGGGGTGGATGCGTCATGGCCACCCTTTGAATACCGTGATGAAAATGGCCGCTACCAGGGCCTGGCCGCCGATTATGTACGCCTGATCCAGGATCGCCTGGGCATCAGGGTCAAGTTGATCGAGCCGGCGAATTGGACCGCCGTGCTCGAACAAGCGCGCAACAATCAGCTCGATCTGCTACCCGGCGTCATGTCCACCCCGGAACGCCAGAGCTTCCTGGCCTTCACGCGCCCCTATATCGACTTTCCCATCGTGATACTGGCCCATGAAGGCGGTGCGAAACCACGCAGCCTCAAGGACCTGTACGGACTGAAAATCGCCGTGGTGGAAAACTATGCGCCCCATGAATTACTGCGCACCCACCACCCGGACCTCAATCTCGTCGCGATGCCTAACGTCAGCTCCACGCTGCAGGCCCTGGCCATCGATGAAGTGGATGCGGTAGTCAGTGACCTGGCGTCCAGCGTCTGGAGCCTGCGCCAACTGAAACTCGATGGTTTGTACGTCAGCGGCGAAACGCCCTACCGCTATCAGTTGGCAATGGGCGTACCACGGGATGAAAAAATACTGGTGGGTATCCTGGACAAGGTCCTCGCCGATCTCAGCCCAACCGAAACCGATGCGATCCAGCAGCACTGGGTGGGCAGTTTCAGCGATCACCGCACGTTCTGGGCAGATTTGTTGATGTACGGCCTGCCTGCGGTGTTGCTGCTGAGTACCGTGCTGGCCATAGTCATTCGAATCAATCGCCGGCTCAGCTCGGAAATTTCCCGCCGAGTGGCCCTTGAGCAGCAACTGCGCAGCAGCGAGTACCACTATCGCGGCCTGGTGGAGAGCCTGTCCGCCATCGCCTGGGAAGCCAGCATCAGCGATTTCACCTACAGCTACGTGTCGCCCCATGCTGAGGAACTGCTTGGCTACCCCCGTGCCCACTGGCTGATCCCCGGCTTCTGGCGCAACATCATTCACCCCGCCGACCTGGTGCGCGCCGAAACCTATTGCTACCGTGAAACCCGCGCTAACCGTGATCACAGCATCGACTACCGTGTCATCACTGCCGACGGCCGCTGCCTGTGGGTGCGCGACATTGTCAGCCTGATCAAATACGGTCCGGAACCGGTGCTGCGCGGTCTGATGATCGACATCAGCGAGGCCAAACGTACGGAAGAGGCACTGCTGCTGTCCGAGCAGAAGTTCGCCAAGGCGTTTCATGCCTCCCCCGATGGCTTGTTGCTGAGCCGTCAAAGCGATGGCCTGCTGATAGAAGTGAACGAAGGCTTCAGCCACCTGACCGGTTACACCAGCGCCACTTCGCTCGATCAATCCACCCTGGACCTCGGCATATGGGTCGACCTCAATGAACGCAAGCACATGCTGGAATTGATGAAGCGCGACGGCTTTGTGCGCGACTTCATCTGCCGTATTCGCCACGTCGATGGCCGGATTCGCCTCTGCGAACTGTCCAGCCGCCCGCTGCCCATCGGCGAAGAAGACTGCATGCTGACCATCGCCCGCGACATCACCGAACGCCAGCAAATGCAGGAAAAACTGCAACAGGCCGCCACCGTGTTCGAGAGCACTGCCGAAGGCGTCTTGATCACCGATACGCGGCAGAACATCAGCGCCGTCAATCGCGCGTTCAGCGAAATCACGGGCTACAGCGAAGCCGAAGCACTTGGCCACACCCCGCGCCTGCTCGCCTCCGGCCTGCACGACAGCGCCTTCTATGCCGCAATGTGGCACCAGTTGACGACCCAGGGACACTGGCAGGGCGAGATTTCCAACCGCCGCAAGAACGGAGAGCTTTACCCAAGCTGGCTCACCATCAGCGCGGTGCGCAATAGCGACCAGGTGGTCACCCACTTCGTCGCGGTATTTGCCGACATCTCCAGCCTCAAGCTCGCCCAGGCGCGCCTCGACTATCAGGCCCATCACGATCCATTGACCGGCCTGCCCAACCGCACGCTGTTTGAAAGTCGACTGCAAGCGGCCCTCAATGGCCAGCAGGAAAGCGGGAATCAAGGCGCCGTGCTGTTTCTCGACCTGGACCGCTTCAAACACATCAATGACAGCTTGGGCCACCCGGTCGGTGACCTGCTGCTCAAAGACATCGCCGTACGCCTCAAGGAACAACTGCGCGATATCGACACCGTCGCCCGCCTGGGCGGCGATGAATTCATCATCCTGCTGCCCGGCCTGCAACAGGCCAGCGACGCGCAATACCTGGCGAACAAACTGCTCGATTGCTTCACACCGCCCTTCCAGGCCGGCGAACACGAGTTCTTTATCAGCGCGAGTATCGGTACAAGCCTGTACCCACAGGACGGCACCGACGTCGCCACCCTGGTCAAAAACGCCGACGCCGCGATGTACCGCTCCAAAGCCAAGGGCCGCAACCGTGTTGAAAGCTACACCCGCGACCTGACGGCCCAGGCCAATGAACGCGTAGCGCTGGAGCATGAGCTGCGCCGCGCCATCGAACGTGAAGAGTTGAGCCTGTACTACCAACCCAAACGCAGCCTGATCACCCACGAACTGATCGGCGCCGAAGCCTTGATTCGCTGGCACCACCCCACCTTCGGCGACGTCCCGCCCGAACACTTCATCGCCCTGGCCGAAGAGAACGGCACTATTTTGCAAATTGGCGATTGGGTACTGGAACAGGCCTGTCGACAGCTGCATGTCTGGCAAGGCGCTTTCGAGGACTTCGGGCCGCTGTCGGTCAACCTCGCCGGCGCGCAGCTGCGACACCCCAATCTGTTGTCGCGCATCGAACAACTGCTGCGCGATTACCGCCTGGAGCCCGGCTGCCTGCAACTGGAGATCACCGAAAACTTCATCATGAGCCAGGCGGAAGAAGCACTGGCGGTGCTGCACCAGCTCAAAAGACTGGGCGTACAACTGGCAATCGATGATTTCGGCACCGGCTATTCGTCCCTCAGCTACCTCAAGCGCCTGCCGCTGGACTTCCTCAAGATCGACCAATCCTTCGTCCGCGGCCTGCCCGACGACCCTCACGACGTCGCCATCGTGCGCGCCATCATCGCCCTCGGCCACAGCATGCAATTCACCATCATCGCCGAAGGCGTGGAGAACCCCGCACAGCAAGCATTCCTCGCCGCAGAAGGCTGTGAACAGATGCAAGGCTACATCGTCAGCCTGCCCCTGCCACCGGAGCTATTTGCCGAAACCTTCCTTCGTACACGGATGAGGGATTTTACGGATGGCACAGCGAGGAAACCGTCGTTATAATCCGCGTCCAGTTACAAGGGCCTATAGCTCAGTTGGTCAGAGCAGAGGACTCATAATCCTTTGGTCCACGGTTCAAGTCCGTGTGGGCCCACCACCTTCAAGGCCACGTATTACGTGGCCTTTGTCGTTTTATAATTCCCCTTTTTTGCTCTGTCTATTGCTCCATAAAGCCAAAAGTGTCCAAAAAGCGTCCACTGTCATTTTCTCCGCTACGCCCTCATTCCGCTCAGTTACCAACCTTGTTGGGAATCCCATGAGCTCCGAAGTCATTGCGAGTACACGAAGCGAAAACACCACGTTTCGTACATAAATATATTCAACCAATGGTTGAATAGCGTGAAATGCTGCGCAATACTTTACGCAGGTAAACGCACAGTATTTAACGCATCATCGTATGCATATCTGTGTTTCATGTGTATTTCGTATGGAGTAACAGTCATGGCAGCGTTGCTTGAGCGAGCTGATCAGGCCGTATCGGTTACCGCGATGGTTCGAGGATTCAGTGCGAAGCTCAAAGAGGTATCGAGCCGCACCACCGATCATCTGGTTGTGTTCAAAGATAATGAGCCCGCAGCAGTCATCGTAAACGTCCAGGCTTACCAAGAGATGCTTGATGAGCTTGAAGACCTTCGTATTGAAGCGACGGCACGTGATCGATTGGCAAATTTCGACCCACAAAAGGCTATTTCCCACGCAGATATGCGGACCAGGTACGCCAGAAAAGACTAAGGATTTGCGATGGTTTGGGTCGTCATATACCACCCGGATACAGAAGAAGATTTCGATAAGCTTGGTTCTGCGGCGGCAAACCGGATCCTTGATGTGATTGAAGACAGGATTGAAAACGGCGAGCCTGACAAAAGCGGAAAACCTTTAAGCGGCAGCTTGGCTGGGTGTCGCAGAATCCGGACGGGCGACACTCGAATCGTCTACCGGGTCGATGGGAAGAAAATCGAGGTTCTAATCGTTGCTGTCGGAGCTCGCCGTGACAGCGAAATTTACGACACGGCTAAAAAACGAGTCTAAGCCCGCAATGGCGGGCTCCCCTTTGTTACGAGGCAGTAACAACCATTACTGAGAGACTTGAGCCTCCCGCCAGCGTGCCGCGAGCATCCATAACAAACGAGTTCACGGAATGCAGCAGCCCACCATTGGCAGCCTGTTAACAGGCGTGGGAGGCCCCACTCACCTCAACGGCGCAACAAACGGTCCAGCACCAACAGAGCCACTGCTCCAATCGCGATGGCCGCAACCGGTTTTTCCTTAACGAAAGTCGATACGCTGTCCAGCGCGTCGCCATAAGTTTGAGTCAGTTGCCCGGCAGCTTGGCGTCCAGCGCCTTCGGCTTCCAGCTTCGAATCACCAAACAATTTACCCACGGCGCTCTGTGCCTTGCCGGCAAGCTTCTCTGTAACGCCTTCGACTTGTTCACTCTTCATAACTCACCAAACCTTTGCGTGTAAGTGGGAAACCCAGGGTCTGCCTGGGCCAGGGTTATCTGCAAATCTTTAGGGGGATAGGGTCTGGGATAAGTTCAAAGTAGATAAGGCGCCAGAGAGGCCAAACCACGGTGGAGGGTGAGACTTGAACCAAAAAAAGCCTCACATTGCGCGGCTTTCGTGCGTCTGGCATAGCAGTTCTGTAAGCCGAACCAAGCCTGTAACATGCATGCCCACTACCCCCGCACTGGAGCTTCTCCCCTTGCCCACCCTGGACGAGATCGACCGCCAACTGATCGCCGCCTTGCAGCTCAACGCTCGCGAAAGCGTGGCCATGCTTGCCCGGCAGTTGGGCATTGCGCGTACCACGGTGACGTCGCGCTTGGCGCGCCTGGAGAAAACCCAGGTGATTACCGGTTATGGGGTGCGCCTGGGCCAGCGCTTGGCGGATGGCGGTTTGCAGGCTTATGTCGGGATTACCGTGCAGCCGCGTTCGGGCAAGGAGGTGCTGCGCAGGTTGAGTGCAATGGCTCAGGTCCAGCAGTTGTGCGCGGTGAGCGGCGAGTTTGATTATGTGGCGTGGCTGCGCACTGAGTCGCCGGAGCAGCTGGATCAATTGCTCGATCAGATCGGCAGTGTCGATGGTGTGGAGAAAACCACGACTTCGATCATTCTCAGTAACAAATTGGACCGTGGACAACCTATCTGACCAAACAGCTCGTCATAATGACTAAAATAAGTGCAATCCGACGACACATTGCGTCTTATTAACGAGCGCAACGCTCCCTAAACTGGCTGCCATCTTTTCCTATACTCAACGGGCCCTCTCCCGCCGAGTCGTCAGTAAGGTCAGCCATGAGCATTCCGTCCAGCAGCATCGCCAAGCCCCATCGCCACCCCACTGACGGTAAAAAACCCATCACGATCTTCGGCCCGGACTTTCCGTTTGCCTTTGATGACTGGATCGAGCATCCCGCCGGCCTGGGCAGTATTCCTGCCGCCAATCACGGCGCTGAAGTGGCGATCGTAGGCGCCGGCATTGCGGGGCTGGTGGCGGCCTACGAACTGATGAAGCTGGGCTTGAAGCCGGTGGTGTACGAAGCCTCGAAGATGGGCGGTCGCCTGCGCTCCCAGGCTTTTGAAGGCGCCGAAGGCATTATCGCCGAGCTGGGGGGGATGCGTTTTCCAGTGTCATCCACCGCCTTCTATCACTATGTGGACAAACTGGGCCTGGAAACCAAACCCTTCCCCAACCCGCTGACGCCGGCATCCGGCAGTACCGTCATCGATCTGGAAGGCCAGACCCACTACGCGCAAAAACTGTCCGACTTGCCTGCACTGTTCCAGGAAGTGGCCGACGCCTGGGCCGACGCCCTGGAAGCCGGTTCTCAGTTCAGCGATATCCAGCAAGCGATCCGCGACCGCGACGTGCCGCGCCTCAAGGCGCTGTGGAATAAACTGGTTCCGCTGTGGGACGACCGCACCTTCTACGATTTCGTCGCCACCTCCAAAGCGTTCGCCAAGCTGTCGTTCCATCATCGCGAAGTCTTCGGCCAGGTCGGTTTCGGCACCGGCGGCTGGGACTCGGACTTCCCCAACTCGATGCTGGAAATCTTCCGCGTGGTAATGACCAACTGTGACGACCATCAACACCTGGTGGTCGGCGGTGTGGCGCAAGTGCCCATGGGCATTTGGCGTCACGTACCCGAGCGCTGTGCCCACTGGCCCGCCGGTACCAGCCTCAGCTCATTGCACAGAGGCGCGCCACGGGCCGGGGTGAAGCGCATCGCCCACGCCGCCGACGGTCGTTTCGCCGTCACCGACAACTACGGTGACACCCGCGAGTACGCCGCCGTGTTGACCACCTGCCAGAGCTGGCTGCTGACCACCCAGATCGAATGCGACGAAACCCTGTTTTCGCAAAAAATGTGGATGGCCCTGGACCGCACTCGTTACATGCAGTCATCGAAAACCTTCGTCATGGTCGACCGCCCGTTCTGGAAAGACAAAGACCCGCAAACCGGCCGCGACCTGATGAGCATGACCCTCACCGACCGCCTGACCCGTGGCACCTATCTGTTCGATAACGGCGACGACAAGCCGGGTGTGATCTGCCTGTCCTACTCGTGGATGAGCGACGCGCTGAAAATGCTGCCCCAGCCCATCGATAAGCGGGTCAAGCTGGCACTCGACGCGCTGGCCAAGATCTACCCGAAAGTCGACATCAAGGCACGCATCATCGGCGACCCGATTACTGTGTCCTGGGAAGCTGATCCGCATTTCCTCGGTGCCTTTAAAGGCGCGTTGCCCGGCCATTATCGGTATAACCAGCGCATGTATGCGCACTTCATGCAGAAGGACATGCCCGCCGAGCAACGTGGGATTTTTATCGCCGGCGACGACGTTTCCTGGACACCGGCCTGGGTTGAAGGCGCGGTGCAGACCTCGCTGAACGCGGTGTGGGGCATCATGACCCACTTCGGCGGCAGCACCCACCCGGAAAACCCGGGGCCGGGCGATGTGTTTGACGAGATTGGGCCCATCGCCCTGCCCGAATAAGGAGCCTGACATGCGTGTCGCCCTGTACCAATGCCCGCCACTTCCGCTGGATGTCGCCGGTAATCTCACACGTCTGCGGCAACTGGCGCACGAAGCAGCGGGAGCCGATGTGCTCGTGTTGCCGGAGATGTTCCTCACGGGCTACAACATTGGCGCCGAGGCTGCAGGCGCCTTGGCCGAGGCTCAGAATGGCGAGTCTGCCCAAACCATTGCCGACATCGCGCAAAGTGCCGGGTTGGCGATTCTGTACGGTTATCCGGAGCGGACCGAGGATGGCCAGGTCTACAACGCCGTGCAGTTGATCGACGCCCATGGCACACGCCTGTGCAACTACCGCAAGACGCATCTGTTTGGCGATCTGGACCATTCGATGTTCAGCGCCGGTGACGACGACTTCCCGTTGGTGGAATTGAACGGCTGGAAGCTGGGTTTGCTGATTTGCTACGACCTGGAGTTTCCGGAAAACACGCGCCGCCTGGCCCTGGCCGGTGCCGAGCTGATCCTGGTGCCCACCGCCAATATGGTGCCGTTCGACTTTGTCGCCGACGTCACCGTGCGAGCGCGGGCGTTCGAGAACCAGTGTTTCGTGGCCTACGCCAATTACTGTGGGCACGAGGGCGATATTCACTACTGCGGCCAAAGCAGCATTGCCGCGCCGGATGGTCAGCGCATCGCCCAGGCGGGGCTGGATGAAACGTTGATCGTCGGCACGCTTGAGCGGCAAGCGATCCTCGACGCCCGCGCCGCCAATCACTACTTGCAGGACCGTCGCCCCGAGCTTTACGGCGCACTGCACAAGCCCTGACCCACCGGGTTTGCTAGCATAGGCACTTGCCCCGTTTCGGAAGTGCCCATGCCTGCGCCGGTTCACCCTCACCCTCTGCACCTGACTTTGGCCAATGGCCTGCACCTTTGCCTGCGCCATGCGCCGCGCTTGAAGCGCTGCGCCGCCGTTTTACGCGTGGCGGCGGGCAGTCATGACGCGCCGTTGGCATGGCCGGGGCTGGCGCATTTTCTAGAGCACTTGTTGTTTCTGGGAACTGAGCGTTTTCCTACAGGCGAAGGGCTGATGGCCTACGTACAGCGTCATGGCGGGCAAGTGAATGCCAGCACCCGGGAGCGCGTCACCGAGTTCTTTTTCGAGCTGCCGGTGTCGACCTTCGACGAAGGGCTGGTGCGCTTGGCCGAAATGCTGACGCACCCTCGCCTGGCCATTGACGACCAACTGCGCGAGCGCGAAGTGCTGCATGCGGAGTTCGTGGCCTGGTCTCAGGATGCCAAGGCGCAGCAACAGGTAGCCTTGCTGAAGGGCCTGGCCGCTGATCATCCGCTGCGCGGCTTTCATGCGGGCAATCGCGACAGCCTGCCAGTGGAACGTGAGACCTTTCAGCAGGCGCTGCGCGAATTTCATCAACGCTTCTATCAGAGCGGGCAGATGACATTGAGCCTGGCCGGCCCGCAATCCCAGGAAGACCTGGAAGCGCTGGCGCAGCGATTCAGTACGCAGTTGAGCCCTGGCCCGCTGCATCCCCAGGCTGCGCCACCGGCGCTGATGGCCGGGCAAGCGCGGGGCTATCAGCACGCTGCCGATCATCATCTGCACCAGGTCATCACCTGTGATGCACCGCGCGAAGCGCTGGCGTTTCTCTGTACCTGGCTCAACAGTGCGGCGCCGGGCGGCTTGCTCGCTGAACTCAAGGATCGACGCCTGGCAACGGCAGTGCACGCCTCGGTGCCGTATCACTTTGGCGGACAGGCCGTGCTGGATATCGACTTTACCCTCGACATCCAAAGCGACTCGACCACACAGATCGAGGCGCTGTTGTACGACTGGCTGAGTTTTTTCGCACACAGCGACTGGGCGCCGTTACGCGAAGAGTTCGCCTTGCTCACTGCGCGCCAGCAGCAGGTCCAGGGCGCCCTGGCGCTGGCACGCAACGACACCGAAGAGTTATCGGAGCAAAGCCTCGCAGCCCTCAAGGCCATGCTCGACGCCTTGCACCTGCCGCCTGCCACGCGCGGGTGGCAGCTTCCACCGAATAACCCGTTCCTGCGCCCGCCCGTCAAGGAAGAACGGGCCGGCTTGATTCGCGGCCAGACCAGCGCCCACCGTGGCTTGCGCACGTTCGCCCAGGATCGTTCACGGGGACGACGGGACCTGTCGGCGCTGACATTCAGCCAGGCCATGGCCAATGACACTGACGAAGGCGCGCTGTACCTGCGCTGGCGATTTGACTGCGGCGTGCCTGCCGGTCTAGAAAACCTGTTGCAGCCGCTGCGCGAGCGTGCCGCTCAGGCGGGTGTCGAGTTGTGTTTCGAAACCATCGCCAATGACTGGCAGGTAAAAATGCTTGGCGTCCACGAGCCCATGCCCGCCGTGCTCGAAGCGCTGGCGCACTGCTTGACCACTGCCGATGAACATCTGCCGCCACCGCCCTCGGCACCGATGATCGCCATCCGCGAACTGCTCAAGGCATTGCCCGGTTGCTGTGCCGGTGTTCAGCCAACGTCCCAGGCAACCCCTGTCTCATGGGCCACCGCGCGTTGGCATGGGCTGGGCGCAGGTTTACCGGCAGCCTGTGAAGCGGCCATCAAAACCGCCTCGGCACGACTGCCTGGGCAACCTGCACCGCTTCAGTATCCGCCTGAAAATCTCCAGGACCAGCGTCTCTGGCATGAGATAAACACCGATTCCGGCGAAGCAGCGCTGTTGCTGTTCTGCCCGACACCCACCCAGGCCCTGAGCGATGAAGCCGCCTGGCGCTTGCTCGGTCATCTGCTGCAAGGGCCGTTCTATCAGCGCCTGCGCGTTGAACTACAAATCGGCTACGCGGTTTTCAGCGGCATCCGACAGCTCAATGGGCAAACCGGCCTGCTGTTCGGCGTGCAGTCCCCCAGCGCTTCCCTGGATGAAATCGTCGAACAGGTGCAGACCTTTCTGGCACAACTGCCGTCATTGATCGAGCGCAGCGCCGACATGGGTAACGAGGCTCTGGCGCAGCAATTCAGGGTCCAGTCACTGCCTATCACCCAAGCCGCCGATTTGCTGTGGCACGCGCACCTGGCGGGTCGCCCATCGGACTACCTGGAGCAATTACAAGATTTGATACAAACCTGCTCGCGGCAAGATGTACAGCGCGCCGCTCAACAGCTGAACGACGCCACAGGCGGCTGGCGTTGCCTCGCCAACGGGCCGTGCCCCCTACGGGCGTGGCACTCGGCCGATTGATCGTTGCCAACCCTGCAACAGGCTTTTTCTTTCAAGACAGCGCTAACTCGAAAAGAATTGCGTAATATTCACACGCAATATCTGAACATCTCCCATGGGAGGTGGACTATATGTACTACTTGGTAGTGAACATCCCCATCCCTTGATAGGAGTATGAATATGACCTGGTCCAAACCTGCCTACACCGATCTGCGCATCGGTTTCGAAGTCACCATGTACTTCGCCAGCCGTTAATTCGCTGGGTACTACAACGCCTCGGTTCGCCCGGGGCGTTTTTGTTTTGAGCTTTGCTGATGGAGCGATCATGTTTGTCCAGATTCTAGGTTCCGCCGCCGGCGGTGGCTTCCCGCAGTGGAACTGCAACTGCGTGAACTGCGCAGGTTTTCGTGATGGCAGCCTGCGGGCCCAGGCGCGTACCCAGTCGTCCATTGCGATTTCCGACGATGGTGTGAACTGGGTGCTGTGCAATGCGTCGCCGGATATCCGCGCGCAGTTGCAGGGCTTTGCGCCGATGCAACCGGGCCGCGCCCTGCGTGACACAGGTATCGGCGCGATCATCCTGATGGACAGCCAGATCGACCACACCACCGGCCTGCTAAGCCTGCGCGAGGGCTGCCCGCACCAGGTGTGGTGCACCGATATGGTCCATGAAGACCTGAGTACCGGCTTCCCGCTGTTCACCATGCTCACTCACTGGAACGGCGGCCTGGCCTGGAACCGTATCGAGCTGGACGCCAGCTTCACCATCAAGGCGTGCCCCAACCTGCGCTTCACCCCGCTGCCGCTGCGCAGCGCGGCGCCGCCTTATTCGCCGCATCGCTTCGACCCGCACCCGGGCGACAACATCGGCCTGATCGTCGAAGACCTGCGCACCGGCGGCAAACTGTTCTACGCCCCAGGCCTGGGCAAGGTCGACGCGCCGCTGCTGGAGATCATGGCCGGCAGCGACTGCCTGCTGGTGGACGGCACGATGTGGGACGACGACGAAATGCAGCGCCGTGGCGTCGGCACTCGCACCGGCCGCGAAATGGGCCACCTGGCGCAGAACGGTCCTGGCGGTATGCTCGAAGTGCTGGAGCAGTTGCCAACGCAGCGCAAAGTGCTTATCCACATCAACAACACCAACCCGATCCTCGATGAAGACTCCCCCGAGCGAGCCGAGCTGGTGCGGCGAAATGTCGAAGTAGCCTACGACGGCATGAGCATTGAGTTGTAGGAGACCTCAGATGACTGATACACCGATGACCCCTGAAGCATTCGAACAGGCCCTGCGCGCCAAAGGCGCCTTCTACCACATCCACCACCCCTACCATGTGGCGATGTACGACGGCCGCGCCACCCGCGAGCAGATCCAGGGCTGGGTCGCCAACCGCTTCTACTATCAGGTGAACATTCCCCTGAAGGACGCCGCGATCCTGGCCAACTGCCCGGACCGGGAAATCCGCCGTGAATGGATCCAGCGCCTGCTCGATCACGATGGCGCGCCCGGAGAAGACGGCGGCATCGAAGCCTGGCTGCGCCTGGGCCAGGCCGTTGGCCTCGATCCCGACCAACTGCGCTCCCAGGAACTGGTGCTGCCCGGCGTACGCTTTGCGGTGGATGCCTACGTCAACTTCGCCCGCCGCGCCAGCTGGCAAGAGGCCGCCAGCAGCTCGTTGACCGAACTGTTCGCGCCGCAGATCCACCAGTCGCGCCTCGACAGCTGGCCGCAGCATTACCCGTGGATCGACCCGACCGGCTATGAATACTTCCGCACCCGGCTGGGCCAGGCCCGTCGCGACGTGGAACACGGGTTGGCGATCACCCTGCAGCATTACACCACCCGTGAAGGCCAGGAGCGCATGCTGGAAATTCTCCAGTTCAAACTGGACATCCTGTGGAGCATGCTCGACGCCATGAGCATGGCCTACGAACTGAACCGCCCGCCGTACCACAGCGTGACCGCAGAGCGGGTCTGGCATAAAGGGATCACCCTATGAGTTTTGATCGCAGCAAAAAACCGACTTGGCGCCCAGGCTATCGCTATCAGTACGAGCCCGCACAGAAAGGCCATGTGCTGCTCTACCCGGAAGGCATGATCAAGCTCAACGACAGCGCCGCGCTGATTGGTGGACTGATTGACGGCGAGCGCGACGTGGCCGCCATCATCGCCGAGCTGGACCAGCAATTCCCCGGCGTGCCGGAACTCGGTGATGACATCGAGCAATTCATGGAGGTCGCCCGTGCCGAGCACTGGATCACCCTTGCCTGAAAAACCCGCTATCGGCCTGCCGCTCTGGCTGCTCGCCGAGCTGACTTACCGCTGCCCGCTGCAGTGCCCGTACTGTTCCAACCCGCTGGATTTTGCCGAGCAGGGCAAGGAGTTGAGCACCGAACAGTGGATCAAGGTATTTCGCGAGGCCCGCGAGATGGGCGCCGCGCAGCTTGGGTTTTCCGGCGGTGAACCGCTGGTGCGCCAGGACCTTGCCGAGCTGATCGGCGAGGCGCGCAAGCTCGGTTTCTACACCAACCTGATCACCTCCGGCATCGGCCTGACCGAACAGAAGATCAGCGACTTCAAAAAGGCCGGCCTGGACCATATCCAGATCAGCTTCCAGGCCAGCGACGAACAGGTCAACAACCTGCTGGCCGGTTCGAAGAAAGCCTTCGCGCAAAAACTCGAAATGGCCCGCGCGGTAAAAGCCCACGGTTACCCGATGGTGCTGAACTTCGTCACCCACCGGCATAACATCGACAAGATCGACCGCATTATCGAGCTGTGTATCGCGCTTGAGGCGGACTTTGTCGAGCTTGCCACTTGCCAGTTCTACGGCTGGGCACAGCTCAACCGTGTGGGGTTATTGCCGACCCGGGAACAACTGGTGCGCGCCGAACGCATCACCAACGAATACCGCGCGAGGCTCGAAGCCGAAGGCCACCCGTGCAAGTTGATTTTTGTCACGCCGGATTACTACGAAGAACGTCCGAAAGCCTGCATGAATGGCTGGGGCAGTATTTTCCTGACAGTCACGCCGGACGGTACCGCCCTGCCCTGTCATGGTGCCCGACAGATGCCGGTGCAGTTTCCCAATGTGCGCGACCACAGCATGCAGCACATCTGGTACGACTCGTTCGGTTTCAACCGCTTTCGCGGCTACGACTGGATGCCCGAGCCGTGCCGTTCATGCGATGAGAAGGAAAAGGACTTCGGCGGCTGCCGCTGCCAGGCTTTCATGCTCACCGGGGATGCGAGTAACGCAGACCCGGTGTGCAGCAAGTCCGAGCAGCACGGCATCATCCTGCAAGCGCGGGAAGAAGCCGAACATGCCACCCAGACCATTGAACAGCTGGCGTTTCGCAATGAGCGCAATTCACGCCTCATCGCAAAAGGCTGAGGGCCTCAGCGCTTGGCGATGATGTACACGGCGTGAATGATGCCGGGGAAGTAACCGCACAGGGTCAGCAGGATGTTCAGCCAGAATGCGCCGCCAAATCCTACTTGCAGGAACACACCCAGTGGCGGCAGCAGAATGGCGATGATGATACGAATGATGTCCATGGGTCAGCTCCAGAAAATCGGCTCGTGTGAGCCGTGTAGCTAATCGACATTGGCGCTTCGTGAGGGTTCAGTGGTTTCTGGCATTGGGCCATCTCATGCCAGAATCTGCAGGCCATGCTTTTGAACAATGCTCAACAACTTGAGCGCCATGCCGCTGGGTTGTTTTTCGCCGGACTCCCACTGCTTAACAGTCGATGCGCTGGTGTTCAGGTAGCGCGCGAACACGGGCTGGCTGACGTGGCTGCTTTCACGCAAGTGTTTGATCTGCTCGGCTGGCATATGTGCAGGCACCGTTGCCAGACACGTTTCGTCGAACTCACGAAGCGTGGTTTTGCTGATGGCGCCAATTGTATAAAGCGCTTCGGCGGACTGGTGAATAGACTCAAGCGCCTCACTTTTATATTTCCTGGTCATGATGTATCTCCACAAACTCTTTTAAATCCAGCAATTGCTGAATCTGGACATGGTTTAAGTCTTCGTAGAGCTTGGCCAGCAACCGAAAGCCATCCAGTTCACGCTGACTGATATTGCTCTGACTCTGCTTGGCGAACAGCAATTGGTAGACCCAGTAGTGCCTGCCTTTAGCCAGGACAATGGAGCGATGGCGATTTTGGTTCAGCCGCTTCTTCCAAACGCCGCCGCCCAAATTTTCAGCCTGCCCGTTCAGCAAATCGCTGAATGCTTCTTTTAGCTCAGAATCGCTTATCCAAGCTTTGCTGGCTGCTTTCGCAAAATTCCGAGTTTTGAACAATCTGAGCTTCATGAAAATCCTTCTCGAAAACATACCACTCGGTGGTATAGATTAGAAGAGGGCGTTGGGCGCCCCCATCGACATTCCTTGCCGAAGCCCGCTAAAAAGCCATTGTTTCCAACGACGCACAAGCAACCTTTTCAATCCAAAAATTACGCACGCAAAAAAACGCCCCCAGCCAAAAGAATCAGGCTGGAGGCGCCGCGTATCCCGCGAGACGGTTCAGGAAATGGGATCAGACGGCAATGCCCTTGCGGCATTGCAGTTGGGCGGTGCGTACCCGAGAGAAGGCACGGGCCAGGCGTAGGAGCATTTCGTCAATGTGGTTCTTACCGATGTTCAGGGCGGGGGTGAAACGCAGGGAATCCGGCTGCGCAGCCGTGAGGATCAGGCCTTCGTGCAGCGCGGCCTTTACTACCGCAGCCGCGCAATCGTCCGACAGAGTCAGGCCCCATATCAGTCCGTTGCCGCGCAGTTGCCCATGCTCGTAACGGTAGGCCAGGCGGGTAAGGCCTTCTGCCAGGTAGAGGCCGGATTCGCGTACGTGTTCGAGAAAGCCGTCGGTCAAGACGGCCTCGAGCACCGCGATCCCCGCTGCGGCCATCAGCGCATTGCCGTGATGGGTACCGTCCAGCTCGCCCGTTTCGAAGCAACAGGCGGTGCCGCGTGCCAGCAACGCCGCCAGCGGCACGCCACCGCCCAGGCCTTTGCCGAGGGTAATGATGTCGGCGCGAATGCCATATTGCTGCTCGGCGAGCAGACTGCCGCAGCGGCCGATCCCGGTTTGCACTTCATCGAGAATCAGCAGGATGCCCAGTTCGCGGCACAGACGTTCGACGCCCTTGAGGTAGTGTTCGGTCGCAGGGATGACACCGGCGGCGCTTTGGATCGGCTCCAGCATGATGGCGACGGTATGCGCATCGACGGCGGCGTGCAAAGCCGGCAGATCGTTGAAAGGTACATGACTGAAACCCGGCAACTGCGGCTCGAAACGGTTTTCCCAGGCAACGGCCGAAGCCGACATCGCGGCGAAGCTCTGGCCGTGGCAGCCGTTGCTCACCGTAATGATGTGATAAGCGCCGCCGCGATGCAGTTGGCCCCATTTGCGCGCCAGTTTGATTGCGGCTTCGCAGGCCTGGGCACCGCTGTTGAGCAGGTAGGCCTGATCGCTGCCGGTGTGATGGCACAGGCGATCAACCAGGTCGAGCTGCGCCCGGTTGTACAAGCCCATGCCCGGGTTGATCACGGTTTGCATCTGTTCGGTGATGGCGTCGCGCACCGCTTGTGGGCTGTGGCCGAGGCTGTTGGCGCCGCCGCCCTGGCTGAAATCCAGGTAGGCACGGCCGTTACTGTCCGAAAGCCAGGCGCCTTGACCCTGGACAAACACCTCGCAGGGACGCGCGACAGTGGGCATCAGGCATTGGCTGGAAAAATCATCAGGCGGAGCATGAAGTACCAGGTCGTCAAGACTGGGCGCCGGACGCCGGAACAGGTTCACAGTTCAGCCCCGATAGCAACCGCACCTGGGTAGGTGTCGGGTACCAACAGCGCGACGCGGTGTTTTGTCTTGCCTATGTAAACGCCATTACCAAAAACGTGAGTCATTGCCCGATTCGGCCCTGTAAGCCCTGCGAATAGGCGCTAGACTAGGCCGCTCGGAGGCCAACGGCCATTTCGATTTTCCAGCTTTTTCGATAAGCAAATCTTATGGATTTCAAGCAACTGCGTTATTTCGTCGCGGTTTATGAGGAAGGCCACGTAGGGCGTGCCGCAGAGCGTCTGTCGATCTCCCAGCCGGCCTTATCGCAGCAGGTTCGCCAACTGGAGCAGAACCTCGACGTGAGCCTGTTCGAACGCAGCAGCAAGCGCCTGCTCCCCACACTCGCCGCACACACGCTGTACAACCACGCCTTGCCCCTGATCGACGGCATGCAGCAAGCCGTGGAGGCGTTGCGTAACTTCAAGGGCCAGGCGATGCGCACCTTGGCCATCGGTGTGCTGCAAACCGTGCACACCAGCCTGGTGCCGCAAATGCTCGAGCGGGTGCGCAAGGCCCAACCGCACCTGGTCGTGCAGATCTACGAATTGACCGGGCTTGAGATCGAGCGGCGGCTGCTCAACGGCTCGCTGGACATCGGCATCAGCTACCTGCCACCCCGCCAACCGGGCCTGCATGGCGTGTTGTTGTACGAGGATGAATTGAAGGTGGTCATCCCTGAGCAACATCCCTTGCGGGAATTCAAGAAGGTCTCGCTGAAACAGGCAGCGGAGTTGCCGATGTTGCTGCTGGGGGAGGAATTCCAGGTACGGCAGATCTGGCAGGGTCAGTTGGCCAACCTGGGCCGACGCCCGCAGGTGCAGGCCGAGCTCAATACCATGGCGGGGATTCTCGACAGCCTGCCTCATACGCAGTTGTCCACTGTGTTGCCGGGGCGTTCCCAGGACGAACACAACAGCCAGTCGCTGCTGTGGAAACCCTTGAGCGAACCCAGGGTGCCGTTGAAAGTCGGTTTGGTGTGCCGTGACGTGCAGCGCCAGCAAGCGACGGTGGCGTTGCTGCGCACGTTGCTCGAAGACGTGATGAATGCCCCGCAGGCGGGCGCCTGACTTTTTCGAGGGCAAAAGAAAACCCCGCCGAAGCGGGGCTTTGCAGACTGTTTCCCTGACATCCATTTCACTCCGCCATCCTGGCAGAATCCTACGTGTCCGTGTTGTTGCTTTGCGCTTCCTGCGCGACGTCCATGTGAAGTAGATTATCCGTGGATCCAATTTGGCGATAGAGGACGATTAGCAGCACGTCATGTAAGAGATTGCTTACACGCACGCTTCGCCCCTAGAACAGTGCTTCATCCATCAGGAACAGCGACTCGCTACCGGCCTTCACCGACGCGCTCAACGAATGAATACGCGGCAACAGGCGCGCAAAGTAAAAGCGCGCCGTGCCCAGCTTGCTGGCATAGAAATCGTCTTCGGCCTCTTTGCCCAACGCGGCCTTGGCCATGCGTGCCCACATATAGGCATACGCCATGTAACCAAACGCGTGCAGGTATTCCACCGATGCCGCGCCGATTTCATTCGGATTGGTCTTGGCACGGTCCAGCACCCAGGCGGTCAATTCGTCCAGGTTGTCCACCGCCGCGCCGAGCGGGCGGGTGAACTCGCCCAGTTGCGCGCCGGCACTGGCGATGAACTGGCGGATCTCATCGGCGAACAAGGTGTAGAACGCGCCGCCGCTGCCGACAATCTTGCGCCCCATCAAATCCAGTGCCTGGATACCATTGGTGCCTTCGTAGATCTGGGTGATGCGCACGTCACGCACCAATTGCTCCTGACCCCACTCGCGAATGTAGCCGTGGCCACCGAACACTTGCTGGCCGAGCACGGTGGTTTCCAGGCCCAGGTCGCTGAGAAACGCCTTGGCGACCGGCGTCAGCAGCGCCACCAGGTTGTCGGCGCGCTCACGGGCAGCAGCGTCTTCGCTGAATTTGGCGATGTCCAACTGCGTGGCCACATAGGTGGAGAACGCACGACCGCCCTCGTTCGCCGCCTTCATGGTCAGCAGCATGCGGCGCACGTCCGGGTGCACGATGATCGGATCGGCCGGTTTATCCTTGGCTTGGGCGCCCAATGGCGAACGGCTCTGCACCCGATCTCGGGCATATTCAATCGCGTTCTGATAGGAGCGCTCGCCGGAAGCCAGGCCCTGGATACCTACCCCCAGGCGCTCGTAGTTCATCATGGTGAACATCGCCGCCAAGCCACGGTTGGGCTCACCGACGAGGTAGCCGACGGCTTCGTCGAAGTTCATCACGCACGTCGCGGAGGCCTGGATGCCCATCTTGTGTTCGATCGAGCCGCAGGTCACCGGGTTGCGGGCACCGAGGCTGCCGTCGGCGTTCACCATGAACTTGGGGACCAGGAACAGCGAAATGCCCTTGGGCCCCGCCGGTGCATCAGGAAGCTTGGCCAGCACCAAGTGGATGATGTTTTCGGTCAGGTCGTGTTCACCGCCGGTAATGAAAATCTTGGTGCCGCTGACTTTGTAGGAACCATCCGCCTGCGGCTCGGCCTTGGTGCGAATCATGCCCAGGTCGGTACCGGCATGGGCTTCGGTCAGGCACATGGAACCGGCCCATTCGCCGGAATACATCTTCGGCAGGTAGGTGGCCTTGAGTTCGTCGCTGGCGTGGGTATTGATCGACACGCAAGCGCCCGAGGTCAACATCGGGTACAGGCCGAACGCCAGGCTGGACGAGTTGATCATCTCCTCGACCTGCGCCGACACCGCCTTGGGCATGCCCATACCGCCATACACCGGATCGCCGCCGACGCCCACCCAGCCACCTTCGGCATAGGTCGCGTAAGCCTGTGGGAAACCGTCCGGCGTGCTGACGGCACCGTCCACCCAGCGGCAGCCTTGCTCATCACCGCCACGGCTTAACGGCGCGATGGACTTGGCGGTGACCTTGCCGGCCTCTTCGAGGATGGCTTCAACGGTTTCGGCGTCAACCGTGTCTGCCAGGGCAGGCAACTGCGCCCAGGTGGTGGCGACGTCAAAAACTTCGTTGAGGACGAAGCGCATATCACGCAACGGCGCTTTGTAATCAGCCATGGCAAACCTCGTGAGAACGTGAAAAGTGATTCGATAGGATCGGTTTTACAGGCTCCGAGTGTACCCGAACAACTTTTAAGACACATAGGGTCCGTTCGTGACCGACAAGTATTTGTAAGTCACGAACCAGGCTGTTGCCGCACGTTTACAATGCGAATGCCTGCGCCGGCAGGCTCATCAGGCATTCGCTGCCCGCCTCCACTGCTGCCCTGTGCATCGTGGTGCGCGGTAACAGGCGCTTGAAATAAAAGTCACACGTGGCCTGCTTGGCCTGGGCAAACCCTGGGTCGTCGTGCGCCTGCGCCGCAATCGCCATGCGCAACCACAGGTAGGCGAGGATGATGTAGCCGCTGTACATCAGGTAGTCCATGGCCGCCGCTCCCACTTCGTCGGGATTGCTCATCGCCGCCGTACCGACCTTCAGCGTCAGCTCGCCCCATTGCTGGTTCAACTGATTGAGCTGTTCGACATGGGCCTTGAGTTGCGGATGTTCGGCATTGGCGGCACAGAACTTATGCACGATTCTGGTAAAGCCGCGCAGCAACTTGCCCTGGCTGCCCAGCACCTTGCGCCCCAGTAGATCGAGCGCCTGGATGCCGTTGGTGCCTTCGTAGATCGGCGCAATCCGCGCATCACGGGCCAGTTGCTCCATGCCCCACTCGCGAATATAGCCATGGCCGCCGAACACTTGCATACCGTGGTTGGTCACCTCCAGCCCGGTTTCGGTCATGAAGGCTTTGCAGATCGGCGTGAGGAAGGCCAACAGGTCCTCGGCCTCCTGGCGCTGGGCGGCGTCGCGGCTCAAGTGCGCGGTGTCGAGCAACTGGGCGGTGAAGTAGGTCAGCGCACGATTGCCTTCGTTGAAGGCTTTCATGGTCAGCAACATGCGACGTACATCGGCATGCACGATGATCGGGTCGGCGGGTTTGTCCGGAGCCTTGGCGCCGGTCAGCGAGCGCATTTGCAGGCGCTCCCCGGCATATTTGATCGCGCCCTGAAAGCTTGCCTCGCCATTGCACAGCCCCTGCATCCCGGTGCCCAGGCGCGCGTGGTTCATCATGGTGAACATGCAGTTGAGGCCTTTGTTGGCTTCGCCAATCAGAAAGCCCCTGGCGCCGTCGAAGTTCAGCACACAGGTGGCCGAAGCCTTGATGCCCATCTTGTGTTCGATGGAGCCGCACTGCACGGCGTTGCGTTCGCCGGAATCGGCATGAAACTTGGGCACGATGAACAACGAGATGCCTTTGGTCCCCGCCGGTGCATCCGGCAGCTTGGCCAGCACCAGATGGATGATATTGGCACTCATGTCGTGCTCACCGGCCGAGATGAAGATCTTGCTGCCGGTGAGCGCATAACTGCCATCGGCCTGAGGAACCGCGCGAGTCTTGATCAAACCCAGGTCGGTGCCGCAGTGGGCTTCGGTCAGGCACATGGTGCCGGTCCACTCGCCGGCGGTGAGTTTGTGCAGGTACGTGGCTTTCTGTTCGTCGGTGCCGTGGGCGTGAATCGCCGACATTGCGCCGTGGGTCAGGCCCGGGTACATGCCCCAGGACGTATTGCTGGAGCCGATCATCTCGCTCAGCACCAGCCCGAGGGACTGCGGCAACCCCTGGCCGCCGTAGGCCGGGTCCGCCGCCACGCCGTGCCAGCCGCCTTCGACGTACTGGGCGAAGGCTTGCTTGAACCCCTTGGGCGTGGTCACGACGCCATTGTCAAAATGGCAGCCCTCCTCGTCGCCGCTGCGATTGAGCGGCGCGAGGACGTTTTCGCAGAACTTCGCGCCTTCTTCGAGAATCGCACTGACCATGTCGGGGCTGGCGTCCGTCGCGCCCAGGGCCGCGTAGTGACCATGGAAATCGAACACGTTATCGATCAGAAAGCGCATGTCGCGCAGGGGAGCTTTGTACTCAGGCATGGCGATGTCTCCGGCGGCAGATGGACTCAACCTACTGCCGGCCAACGCCGCGAACAATCACTGTAGCGCTGCTGAATACAGCGCCATTACTCAACCGGCAGCGCTTTCCATGCGCACGGCGCCGCGACGGTTCTGCCCGGCCGCGATCACGCAATTGCGCCCGGCGCCCTTGGCGGCATAGAGCGCCTGATCGGCGCACTTGAGCACTTCTTCAGGACTACGCTGCTCGGCCTGACGTTCGGCCACGCCGATGCTGACCGTCACCGACACACTGGACGCACCACTGGCGGCCCGACGCTGGCGACCTTGATGGTCGTCATTGGGGCGGTCCGGGTTGCGCAACTTGATCGCATAGGTGGCTATGCTTTCGCGGATCGCCTCCAGGTGCGGCAGGCATTCATCCAGGCTCTTGCCGGCAAACACCACGGCGAACTCTTCACCGCCGTAACGGTAGGCGCGCCCGCCGCCGCTGACCTTGGACAGTTTGCTCGCCACCAGGCGCAACACCTGGTCGCCCACGTCATGGCCGTGGGTATCGTTGAAACGCTTGAAGTGGTCCACATCGCTCATCGCCAACACATAGTTGCGCCCCAGCCGCTGCATGCGTTCGTTCAGGGCGCGGCGGCCCGGCAAGCCGGTCAGCTCATCGCGAAAGGCCATTTGATACGCCTCATGCGCCACACCGGCAGCGATCATCAGCATCACCTGGCTGCACATGATGTTGAGCGTAAACGGCAGGATGAAGGTTTGCGGCAGCATCCAGAACATCCCCAGCAACCCCACCAATTGCGCAGCGTGCAGCGGGCGCGGCTGATACCAGTACTGGGCGGCCAGGGTGATAAAGCCAATCAGAAACATCGGGTATGAAAGCTGGATCAAGCTCATCCACGCGCCATGCAGCGCCGGCCAGCGAATCTCGGCCAACCAGTCCAGCACGCCCTGTGGGTAACGTTGCTCCAGCGCAAACGCCACGCTGCCGACGGCCAACAGCACCGCGCAACGTGCGACGAAGTCACGGAACAGGTGAGTCTTTTCCTGCCACAGCGCGTACACGCTGAACAGCAACGGCAGCAGCAGGCAGCACAGGTGAAACACGACGGCGGCGTCTTCGCGCACGCGACCATTGTCGCGGTAGAAATCGGTCTGGGTGTCCAGCAGGAAATAGACGACGTACACCGTGACCATCAGGAACAACTCACGCTGGCGCCGATACACCGCGCAGTACGCTCCGCCGAGCAACAGCACCAGGGTCGGCAGCACGTTGAACAGCGAGGTGAAGAAAACGTTGAGGTCCTTGAGATAAGCAGCCGAGAGCCCAGCCATCAACAGCAGCAACGAGGGTAGGAAATGACTGAACCGCACAGCGGACACGCGTAACAAGGGTAGAACTCCGACCCGCAAAAAGTAATGGCATGGTGCTTCTACACAGCCAGTTAAACACAACCCGTCCGACCTGTATCACATTGCCATCACTGTAACGGCACGCTTCATTAAAGCCTTAGCGTCAGCGCGCATTTTTCGGATCGGCACAGAACGCATGTGGGAGGGGGCTTGCTCCCGATTGCAGTGTGACAGCCGCCAAATCGTGTAGCTGACATACCGCAATCGGGAGCAAGTCCCCTCCCACATTCACCGCATTTCAATGCTTGGTCAGCGGCCTTTGCACACACAAAAAAAACCGCTTCCCCGGAAGGAAGCGGTTTTTCTGAACCCGGTAAGGCTTAGTAAGCCAGGCCGAAGTCTTCTTCTTTCATGTCCATCAGGTTTTTGGCGCCCGACAGCATGGTCGCTACATGGGTGCGGGTACGCGGCAGGATGCGCTGGAAGTAGAAGCGCGCGGTCTGCAGCTTGGCGGTGTAGAACGCCTCTTCGCTGGTGCCGGCGGCCAGTTTCTCGGCAGCCAGGCGCGCCATGTCGGCCCAGAAGTAAGCCAGGCAGGCATAACCGGAATACATCAGGTAGTCCACCGAGGCGGCACCGACTTCTTCACGGTCTTTCATCGCAGCCATGCCGACCTTCATGGTCAACTCGCCCCACTCTTTGTTCAGCGCCGCCAGCGGTGCAACGAATTCCTTGACGGCTTCGTTGCCTTCGTTGGCCTGGCAGAACTTGTGCACGATCTTGGTGAAACCCTTGAGCGCTTCGCCCTGGGTCATCAGCACTTTACGGCCGAGCAGGTCGAGGGCCTGGATACCGGTGGTGCCTTCGTACAGCATCGAAATGCGGCTGTCGCGAACGTTCTGCTCCATGCCCCACTCGGCGATAAAGCCGTGACCGCCGTAGATCTGTACGCCGTGGTTGGCGGACTCGAAACCGACTTCGGTCATGAACGCCTTGGCGATCGGGGTCATGAAGGCCAGCAGGCCATCGGCGTGTTTCTTGGCTTCGTCATCGGTGCCGTACTTGACGATGTCCACTTGCTTGGCGGTGAAGTACACCATCGCACGGTTGCCTTCAGCAAAGGCTTTCATGGTCAGCAGCATGCGGCGCACGTCAGGGTGCACGATGATCGGGTCGGCGGCTTTTTCCGGCGCTTTCGGGCCGGTCAGGGAACGCATTTGCAGGCGGTCACGCGCATATTTCAGGCCACCCTGGAAACCGATCTCGGCGTGAGCCAGGCCTTGCAGCGCGGTTCCCAGGCGAGCGGTGTTCATGAAGGTGAACATGCAGTTCAGGCCTTTGTTCGCCGGGCCGATCAGGTAACCGGTGGCCGCGTCGAAGTTCATCACGCAGGTGGCGTTGCCGTGGATGCCCATCTTGTGCTCCAGGGAGCCACAGGTCACCGCGTTGCGCTCACCGATCGAACCATCGGCGTTAGGCAGGAATTTGGGCACGATAAACAGCGAGATACCCTTGGTACCGGCCGGTGCATCGGGCAGGCGCGCCAGTACGATGTGGACGATGTTGTCGGCCATGTCGTGCTCACCGGCCGAGATGAAAATCTTGGTGCCGGAGACTTTGTAGGAGCCGTCAGCCTGAGGTTCGGCCTTGGTGCGCAGCATGCCCAGGTCGGTGCCGCAGTGCGGCTCGGTCAGGCACATGGTGCCGGTCCACTCGCCCGACACCAGCTTGGTCAGGTAAGCCTCTTGCTGCTCCGGCGTGCCGTGCTCGGAAATAGTGTTCATCGCGCCGTGGGACAGGCCTGGGTACATGCCCCACGACCAGTTGGCTTCGCCGACCATTTCACTCACGGCAAGGCCCAGGGACTCCGGCAGGCCTTGGCCACCGTGCTCCACGTCATGGGCCAGGCTTGGCCAGCCGCCTTCGACGAACTGTTTGTAGGCTTCTTTGAAACCGGCAGGGGTTTTAACGCCTGACTCGCTCCAGGTACACCCTTCGATGTCACCCACGCGGTTCAGCGGCGCCAGCACTTGCTCACAGAACTTGGCGCCTTCTTCGAGAATGGCGTCAACCATGTCCGGGGTAGCGTCCTGGCAAGCCGGCAGGCTCTGATAGTGCGCTTCATAACCGAGCAGTTCGTCACGAACGAAGCGAATATCACGCAAGGGGGCCTTGTAGTCAGGCATAGCGATAAACCTCTGCTGATGTATCTGGGATGAACAACCGCGTGAAAGGATGATGGCGGTCAAACAGGTGTTTGAAACATACGTTTACGACCTGGGGTTGTCAAGCGTCGGCCCGACGCCGTTTGTCTTGATGCGGGTCAATGGCGCGCACGGCCAAGCCTGTGGCGTGATGCCACATGATTAAGAAGTGTAGGAGTTAAGCGAGAGGGCACAAAACAATGTGGTAGGGGGCTTGCCCCCGATGGCCATAGGCATCTACACAATTTCGGTGCGACACCGCACCTTTGGCGAGGGAGCTAAAGCGTATCTACCTGACGCTCCGAGGTCCAAATGTGGGAGGGGGCTTGCCCCCGATGGCGGCCTCTGGGCCGACCAGGATGTTGGATCAGATTGAGTACATATCCGTTTCTGCGGTAACGGCTGCTAGTGGTTCCGCTTTTACAGCGGCTCACTTTTGAAAAGCGCAAAAGTAAGCAAAACGCTCT
>NZ_CVTU01000104.1:0-29464 GCF_900004965.1 Pseudomonas sp. 44 R 15 | reverse complement strand
GTCCTGCCGGGTTACCCACGGATTCAAGCCTGCGTTCGGCCAGCGTGGTTTAACGGGGCGCCTGAGATCAAGATCAAAAGCCAGATCAAGAGCGCCTCGCTTCGCATCGTGGTTAGCGTTCGTGGCTATAGCCTAAGTTGTGTAGATATTGGCTATCGGGGGCAAGCCCCCCTCCCACATTTTAAATGGCATGCCTCAGGGGAATCAGGCGTAGGTATCGATCAACGTACCGAGCATTTCGTCCGAAGCCTTGGCGACTTTCGCGCCCAGCTCCACTTGAAACTTGCCTTGGGCCATTTCGACCATATTGCTCGCCGAGTTGGACGCCTGAGCACGATCATTGGCTTGCAGACGGTCGCTTTGCGCGGCCGATGGCTGGGTCGTCGACGCACTGGCGATCTTCCCAGCGGCCTGGTCGACACGGTTCTGCCCGGCCTGGATGGTGCTCAGGCCCGAATAAAACGCGCTGCTTCCAGAGATTTCCATGGCGTAAGCCTGCCTTTAGAGAATCGTGAAGGCCAATTGAACCAGACATCCTGGCGAAAGGCCCGTTAAAAACACTAATGGCACATTGCCTTAGCGATAGCCAAAATCAGTCAAGCAGGTCCATTTGCAGGTAAGCGGCCACCTCGGCTGCCCCGGCATGCTTGAGTTTCGGCACCCGTCCAAGGCAGGGCGCCGGCAAACGCTCGGCCAGGGTGGCGAGGTTCTCTTCCAGACGAGAGGTCTTCGGGTCGATGATATTGGCCACCCAACCGGCCAGCGGCAATCCATCGCGCGCGATCGCTTCGGCGGTCAGCAACGCATGGCTGATACACCCCAGACGCACACCCACCACCAGGATCACCGGTAACTTGAGCGCAATGGCCAGGTCCGACAGGTTGGCTTGATCGGCCAGCGGCACGCGCCACCCCCCTGCGCCCTCGATCAACGTGAAGTCCGCGTTGTGTCCGAGAATCCGCTGCATGGGCTGGAGCAAGGATTGCACTGTCAGCGCAACGCCCGCCTCACGTGCCGCCAGATGCGGCGCAATCGCCGGTTCCAACGCCACCGGGTTGACCTCGGCATAGGTCAACGGCAACGAACATTCGGCAAGCAGCGCCAGGGCATCGGCGTTACGCAAGCCCTTGGGCGTGACCTGGCAGCCCGACGCCACGGGTTTTCCCGCCGCCGTGGTTTTACCCGCCTGGCGCGCGGCATGCAGAAGGCCGGCGGCAATGGTGGTCTTGCCCACGTCGGTGTCGGTGCCGGTGATGAAATAAGCGGCGTTCATAGCGGTTTCTCCAGTACGGCGTACACCACTTGGTACGTAGCGGGCAGGCCATGGGGCTGACGGAACTGCTCGTAGGCCTGCACCAATGCCGCAATCCGCGCGCGCCCCGTCAACCCTCCCGGGCGCCCCGGGTTGAGGTTGTGTGCGCCCAATGCTTTCAACTCATGGGTCAGGCTGCGCACGTCCGGGTAATGCAGGACATGGGGCCGCCGCTCCAGGCGGGTCACCCGAAAACCACTGGCGGCGCACATCTGCTGATAAGCCTCGAAGGTGCGAAAACGGTTGACGTGAACCCAGCCATCCGCCGCGCGCCAGCTCTCGCGCAGCTCATCCAGCGTGCCCACGCACAGGCTGGCAAAGGCCAGCACACCGCCCGGTTGCAGCACGCGAAAGGCCTCACTGAGGACTGCGTCGAAGTTCGCACACCACTGCACCGCCAGGCTGGAGAACATCAGCTCGAAGCTGCCAGTCTTCAGGGGCAAGCGTTCCGCATCGCCGGCGATGAAGTGCTGCGCGCCGCCAGCAGGCCGCGCATGCTTGAGCATGCCTTCGGCGATATCCAGCGCGATGCCCTGGCTGGCAGGCAGGCGCTCACCCAGTGCACGGCTGAAATAGCCCGTGCCGCAGCCCAGGTCGAGCCAGCGTTGTGGCGCGAGCCCCGCCGGTAATTGCGCGAGCAGGGCATGCCCAACCGCCCGCTGCAACTCGGCCACGCTGTCATAACTGGCCGCAGCCCGGGAGAACGAAGCGGCCACCTGGCGCTTGTCGGGCAAGGCGCCCGGCAGGTGGGGGTGGGATAGATCAGTCATCGACGCACTCATGCAAAAAAGCCTGGATGGCCCCCGCTACACCGTGGGGGTCCTCCAGAAGAAAAGCGTGACCGGCCTGTTCAATCAGGCCGATTTCCACATCGGGCAGCAGCGCCAGCAAGTCACTGGCGGCTTCGGCCGGCACCAGCCCATCCTGACCGGCAAACAGGTGCAGTTGCGGCCCGCGAAACGCCTGCAAGGCGGCGCGGGTGTCCAATTGGGCAAGCAATTCCAGGCCGGGCATCAACACGCTGGGCGAGGTATTCGGTGCGCCACTGACCAGCAAACGCGAGAGCCCGCGCGGGTCGGCCGCGCCCTTGGCGCACAACAGGCCAAAGCGCTTGAGGGTAACCTGGGAATCGGCGTGGCAGCCGGCGAGGAACGCGTCGAATGTTTCGGCAGGCATCGCCTGCGGCCAACCGTCATGGGCGACAAAACACGGATTGCTCGCCAGGGTGAGCAATCCGCAGCAACGCTCCGCGCGGCGTGCCGCCAGCTCCGAGGCGAGCATGCCGCCCAGGGACCAGCCGCCGAGCCAGGTATTGTCCGGCAGCGTGGCATCCAGTTCGTCGAGCCATTCGCTCAGGTCGCTGGAATCCAGGGCCGGCAACGGTTCGATCTGCACGTGCAAGTGTTCATTCAAGCCGTACAACGCCGCGGCCAGCGGTTCCAGCGGCGACACGCCAAGGCCCCAGCCGGGCAGCAATACCAATCGATCACGCATGCTCGGGCTCCGTGGTGTTTAACAACCGGAAACACGCTTCCAATGCGTTTAACAATAGCTGCACCTGGGCTGCGCTGTGGGCCGCCGTCAATGTCACGCGCAAACGGGCGCTGCCGGCGGGCACGGTGGGGGGGCGGATCGCCGTCACCATCAGCCCGCGCTCGCGCAGCATCTGCGACAGGCGCAAGGCTCGTGCGCTGTCGCCCATCAGGATCGGTTGGATCGGCGTAAAACTGTCCATCAACGCCAGGCCGATCTGCTCGGCGCCCTGGCGGAACTGACGGATCAACCCGTTGAGGTGCTCGCGGCGCCAATGCTCGGTACGCAGCAGCTCCAGACTTTTGAGGGTGGCGCAGGCCAGCGCCGGCGGCTGGCTGGTGGTGTAGATGTAGGGCCGGGCGAATTGAATCAGGCTTTCGATCAGTTCTTCACTGCCCGCCACAAAGGCACCGGCGGTGCCGAAGGCTTTGCCGAGGGTGCCGACCAACACCGGCACGTCTTCCTGGCTCAAGCCAAAATGCTCGACGATCCCCGCGCCATTGGCGCCCAGCGGGCCGAAGCCGTGGGCGTCGTCCACCATCAACCAGGCGCCCCTGGCCCTGGCTTCGCGGGCCAGTGCCGGCAGATCGGCGAGGTTGCCATCCATGCTGAATACGCCATCGGTCACCACCAGTGCGTTACCGGTGGCTTTCTCCAGGCGCTTGGCCAGGCTGGCAGCGTCGTTATGCAGGTAACGGGTAAACCGTGCCCCGGACAACAAACCGGCATCCAGCAACGACGCGTGGTTCAGACGATCTTCCAGCACGGTATCGCCCTGCCCCACCAAGGCGGTGACCGCGCCGAGGTTGGCCATGTAGCCGGTGGTAAACAGCAACGCACGCGGGCGCCCGGTCAAGTCGGCCAGGGCTTCTTCCAGCTCATGGTGCGGCGTGGCATGCCCCACCACCAGGTGCGACGCGCCACCGCCCACGCCCCAGCGGGAAGCACCGGCGCGCCAGGCTTCTATCACCTGCGGATGGTTGGCCAGGCCGAGGTAGTCATTGTTGCAAAACGCAAGCAGCGGCTTGCCGTCCACCACCACTTCCGGGCCCTGGGGGCTCTCCAGCAAGGGGCGTTGACGGTAAAGGTGTTCGGCACGGCGGGCAGCGAGGCGCGCGGCGAGATCGAAAGACATGCAGGCCTCGATTCAGCAGGGTGTTCGCGGTTCAAAAGGTGGGAGGGGGCTTGCCCCCCTCCCACCTTTTAAATGCATTTCAATCAAACGGCGGCGGCGTTGTAGAACTGCTCGCTGCTCTTCTGCTCCACCAACGCCTGTTCAATGGCCGCCTGATGCACTTCGTCGGCATGCTCTTCACGCGCCTCCGGCAGGATCCCGAGGCGCGCGAACAGTTGCATGTCCTTGTCCGCCTGCGGGTTGGCGGTGGTCAGCAGCTTGTCGCCATAGAAAATCGAGTTGGCGCCGGCAAAGAACGCCAGGGCCTGCATCTGCTCGTTCATCGCCTCACGGCCGGCCGACAGGCGCACATGGGATTGCGGCATCAGAATGCGCGCCACCGCCAGCATGCGGATGAAGTCGAACGGGTCGATGTCCTTGGCGTTTTCCAACGGCGTACCGGCCACCTTGACCAGCATGTTGATCGGCACCGACTCCGGATGCTCCGGCAGGTTGGCCAATTGGATCAGCAGGTTGGCGCGGTCATCGAGGGACTCGCCCATGCCGAGAATACCGCCGGAGCAGATCTTCATCCCCGATTCACGCACATAGGCCAGGGTCTGCAGGCGTTCGCTGTAGGTACGCGTGGTGATGATCGAACCGTAGAATTCCGGCGAGGTATCGAGGTTGTGGTTGTAGTAGTCGAGGCCGGCCTGGGCCAATGCGGCGGTCTGGTCCTGATCGAGACGGCCGAGGGTCATGCAGGTTTCCAGGCCCATGGCCTTCACGCCCTTGACCATCTCCAGCACGTAGGGCATGTCTTTGGCCGATGGATGTTTCCAGGCGGCGCCCATGCAGAAACGCGTCGAACCGATGGCCTTGGCGCGGGCAGCCTCTTCGAGGACTTTCTGCACCTCCATCAGCTTTTCTTTTTCCAGGCCGGTGTTGTAGTGACCCGACTGCGGACAATATTTGCAATCTTCCGGACAGGCGCCGGTTTTGATCGACAGCAGCGTGGAGACCTGCACCCGATTGGCGTCGAAATGAGCGCGGTGCACGGTCTGCGCCTGGAACAACAGGTCATTGAACGGCTGCACGAAAAGGGCTTTGACTTCGGCCAAAGACCAATCGTGACGCAGGGTGGCAGAGGTGCTGGCGCTCATGGGCGATTCCTTGATTATGCTTTGGCTAACGCTGCGGGAAGGGCAATACCCACAGGTACGACACGGATGCTCGGCATATTTAAGGAAGATTCATGCACTGTCAACCAAGCCACAAACACCAGGTTTACATCTGGTTAAAAAGCGTACAAACCTGTTTGATCTGCGATGAGCACGCCGAAAGCGACGATTGTGTGTGCAACGCCTGCGAAACCGAACTGCCGTGGCTGATGGAGCGCTGTGACGTCTGCGCCCTGCCCTTGCCCATGGACGGCTTGGCGTGCGGCCAATGCCAGAAACATCCGCCTGCGTATCAACAAGTGATTGCGCCCTGGACCTACAGCTTCCCGGTGGACAGCCTGATCAGCCGGTTCAAGCATCAGGCGCGCTGGCCGTTGGGGCATCTGCTGGGACGCTTGCTCGGGCGGCTGCTGCAACATCGGTTCGAGAATGCCGAACTCAGCCGCCCCGATTGCCTGCTACCGGTACCGATGCCCCCCAAGCGTCTGCGCCAGCGTGGCTATAACCAGGCCGTGATGCTGGCGCGCTGGCTCAGTGCCGATCTGGACATCCCCTGCGATGAGCACCTGTTGCTACGCCCCCAGGAAACCGTCGCGCAACAAGACCTCGACGCCAAAACGCGCAAACGCAACCTGCTCAATGCCTTCGCCCTGGCACCCGGCGCCTGGGTGCAGGGCCGGCACCTGGCGCTGGTGGACGATGTGCTGACCACCGGTGCCACCGCCCACAGCCTGGCGCGGTTATTGATGAAGGCCGGTGCGCGTCAGGTCGATGTGTATTGCCTGGCCCGCACGCCCAAACCCGGCACATGACTTGACTCCCGGGCCGCCGGGCGGCAACGTCCGCTCATTCCAGCCAGGCGTATCCCCATGTCCCTGCCCTCGCCGCTCAGCCAGCACATCATCCGCCGCCCTCAGCGCATCGCGTTGCTGGCGCATATCGCCGAACAGGGGTCCATCACCCGTGCCGCCAAAAGTGCCGGGTTGAGCTACAAAGCCACGTGGGACGCCATCGATGAACTGAACAACCTGGCGCAAACGCCGTTGGTGGAGCGCAGCGTCGGCGGCAAAGGCGGTGGCGGCGCCAGGCTGACAAGCGAAGGTGAGCGCGTGCTGCGCCTTTATCAGCGCCTGCAAGCCTTGCAAGCCGAGGTGCTCGCCACCGACGAAGCGGCCCGCGACTTCAATTTGCTGGGCCGCCTGATGCTGCGCACCAGTGCGCGCAATCAGCTGCATGGCCAAGTCAGCGCCATCGAGCGCCATGGGCGTAATGACACGGTGCGCCTGGAACTGGCGGGTGGCCTGTACCTGGAGGCACACATCACGCACGACAGCACGCAACGGCTGGAGCTGGAGCCCGGCGTAGAAGTGGTGGCCCTGATCAAGGCCGGCTGGCTGGAATTACTGGCCACCGGGCAAACCGCAACACTTGGACACAATTGCCTGAGCGGTGTCATCGAGACGATTCTCGACGCTGAAGACGGTCCCAGCGAAGTCCGCATCGGCCTGCCCAGCGGTCAGGTGCTGTGTGCCCTGGCGCAGCCCGCCGTACTGAGCGCACTCGACGCCGCGCCTGGCCGGCCGATCCAGGTGCAATTCGCCCCCGGCCAGGTATTGCTCGGCACCCCGGTGTAGCGAGCACGCGCCATCAAACTGCAACAATTTCGTCACGCCCGCTCCTTAAGGTGTCTGCAAAAACCGTAAGGAGCCTGACATGAGCCTGCTGGAAGAAAACCAAGCCACTGACCTCGAACAGATGATCGGCCTTACCCGTCGCCGCTTTATCGGCGCCGGCGCCCTGTGCGGCGCGGCGATGTTCCTGGGTGGCAACCTGCTCAGCCGCAGCGCCCTGGCCGTGAACGCCGCGTCTGCCAGCCCGTTGCTGGGCTTCACCGGCATCGCCGCCGCCACCAGTGACACCATCACCCTGCCGCCCGGCTACAGCGCCTCGGTGCTGATCAGCTGGGGCCAGCCCTTGAGCACCCAGGCGCCGGCCTTCGACCCCTCCGGCAACGGCACGGCCAAGGCCCAGGAACAGCAGTTCGGCGACAACAATGACGGCATGAGCCTGTTTCCCTTCCCCGGCGATGACAACCGCGCCTTGATGGCGATCAACAACGAATACACCAACTACCGCTACCTCTACGCCCACGGCGGCGCACCGCAATCGGCCGAAGACGTGCGCAAGGCCCTGGCCAGCGAAGGCGTGTCGGTGATCGAAATTCAGCGCAAGGGCGATACCTGGCAGTTCGTCCAGGATTCACGCTACAACCGGCGCATCCACGGCAACACGCCGATCCGCCTGAGCGGTCCCGCCGCCGGCCACGACTGGCTGAAAACCAGCGCCGACAACACCGGCAAGCACGCCCTGGGCACCTTCCAGAACTGCGCCAACGGCAAGACTCCGTGGGGCACTTATCTCACCTGCGAAGAGAACTTCACCGACTGTTTCGGCAGCAGCAACCCACAGCAGGCCTTCGACGCCGGGCAAAAACGCTACGGCGCGGTCGCCGCCAGCAAGGACATCAACTGGCACCCCCACGACCCGCGCTTCGACATCGCCAAGAACCCCAACGAACTCAATCGCCACGGCTGGGTGGTGGAAATCGACCCGTTCGACCCGCAATCCACCCCGGTCAAGCGCACCGCCCTGGGCCGCTTCAAGCACGAAAACGCGGCCCTGGCCGAGACCCGCGACGGACGCGCGGTGGTGTACATGGGCGATGACGAGCGCGGCGAATTCATCTACAAGTTCGTCAGCCGCGATCCGATCAACCACGACAACCCGAAAGCCAACAAGGATTTGCTCGATCACGGCACCTTGTACGTGGCGATCTTCGACGCGGGCAATGGCGATGCCGATCATCCCAGGGGCAAGGGCCAATGGGTCGAACTCACCCACGGCAAAAACGGTATCGATGCCGGTACAGGCTTTGCCAGCCAGGCCGAAGTGCTGATCCATGCCCGCCTGGCCGCCAGCGTGGTGAAAGCCACGCGCATGGACCGCCCGGAATGGATCGTGGTCAGCCCCATGGACGGCCAGGTCTACTGCACCCTCACCAACAACGCCAAGCGCGGCGAAGACGGCCAGCCGGTGGGCGGGCCCAACCCGCGCGAGAAGAACGTCTACGGCCAGATCCTGCGCTGGAAGGCCGACGCCGATAACCACGGAGCCACGGACTTCACCTGGGACCTGTTCGTCGTCGCCGGCAACCCCGGCGTACACGCGGGCTCGCCGAAGGGCGGCTCGTCCAACATCAATCCGCAAAACATGTTCAACAGCCCGGACGGCCTGGGTTTCGACAAGGCCGGCCGCCTGTGGATTCTCACCGACGGCGACTACAGCAACGCGGGCGACTTCGCCGGCATGGGCAACAACCAGATGCTGTGCGCCGACCCGGGCACCGGGGAGATTCGTCGCTTCATGGTCGGGCCGGTGGCGTGTGAAGTCACCGGGATCAGCTTTTCGCCGGATCAGAAAACCCTGTTTGTGGGTATTCAGCACCCTGGCGAAACCGGCGGCTCGACGTGGCCGGAGCATCTGCCGAACGGCAAGCCGCGTTCGTCGGTGCTGGCGATCCGGCGCGATGATGGTGGGGTTGTCGGCGCCTGACAGGGCCTCATCGGGGGCAAGCCCCCTCCCACACTTGATTTGTGAATACAGTTAAATGTGGGAGGGGGCTTGCCCCCGATGGCGATCCCACAGTCGCCCCCTATCTCAAGCCCGCTGGGTTACCATACCCGGCCGGACGCGGCGACCTGCTGCGCGCAGGAGTTCGCATGGCCCACCCGTTTGAAACACTCACCCCCGACCTGGTCCTCGACGCCGTCGAAAGCATCGGTTTTCTCAGCGATGCGCGCATTTTGGCGCTCAACAGCTACGAAAACCGCGTGTATCAGGTGGGCATCGAAGATTCCGAACCGCTGATCGCCAAGTTCTATCGGCCCCAGCGCTGGACCAACGAAGCGATCCTGGAAGAACACCGCTTCACCTTCGAACTGGCTGAGTGCGACGTGCCGGTGGTCGCCCCGCTGATCCACAACGGCGCAAGCCTGTTCGAGCACCAGGGTTTCCGCTTCACCCTGTTTCCACGCCGTGGCGGCCGCGCGCCGGAGCCGGGCAACCTCGACCAGCTGTACCGCCTCGGGCAACTGCTGGGTCGCTTGCACGCGGTGGGGTCCACCCGCCCGTTCGAACACCGCGAAGCCCTCGGCGTGAAGAACTTCGGTCACGATTCTTTGGCCACCCTGCTCGAAGGCAACTTCATTCCCAAAAGCCTGTTGCCGGCCTACGAGTCCGTGGCGCGCGACCTGCTCAAACGTGTGGAAGAGGTCTACAAGGCCACCCCGCACAAGAACATCCGCATGCACGGCGACTGCCACCCCGGCAACATGATGTGCCGCGACGAGATGTTCCACATCGTCGACCTGGATGACTGCCGCATGGGCCCTGCGGTACAGGACCTGTGGATGATGCTCGCCGGCGACCGCCAGGAATGCCTGGGTCAACTGTCGGAATTGATGGACGGCTACCAGGAGTTCCACGACTTCGACCCGCGTGAACTGGCCCTGATCGAACCCTTGCGCGCCCTGCGCCTGATGCACTACAGCGCCTGGCTGGCGCGGCGCTGGGACGACCCGGCCTTTCCCCACAGCTTCCCGTGGTTTGGCAGCGAGCGCTATTGGGGTGACCAGGTGCTGGCGTTGCGTGAGCAGCTGTCGGCCCTCAATGAAGAACCCTTGAAACTGTTCTGAGCAACGCGACGCTCTCCTGTAGGAGCGAGCTTGCTCGCGAAAAACCCGAGAGCGCCATTGGGCAACAGGCCTCCCGCGTTATCGTTGACGATCTTCGCGAGCAAGCTCGCTCCTACAAAAAGCAGGTCCCCATTGCCTGACAAATATCCTTACAATTGCGCTTTGTTAGCTGCCTAAGCAAGGATTCTGCAATGCACGCCGCAAACCCCCGCAAGGGGTACATCCTGGGCCTAAGCGCCTATATCACCTGGGGCCTGTTCCCGCTCTATTTCAAAGCCATTGCCAGTGTCCCCGCCGCTGAGATCATCGTGCATCGCGTGCTGTGGTCGGCACTGTTCGGTGGCTTGCTGCTGATGGTGTGGAAACACCCGGGCTGGTTTCGCGAACTGCGCGACAACCCCAGGCGCCTGGCGATCCTGGCCCTCAGCGGTTCATTGATCGCGGCCAACTGGCTGACGTATGTATGGTCGGTCAACACCGGGCGCATGCTGGAAGCGAGCCTGGGTTACTACATCAACCCGCTGGTCAACGTACTGCTGGGGATGCTGCTGCTCGGCGAACGCCTGCGCCGCCTGCAATGGGTGGCCGTGGTCCTGGCGGCGGTCGGTGTGGCGCAACAGGTGTGGCAAGTGGGCAGTTTGCCGTGGGTATCGCTGGTACTGGCGCTGACCTTTGGCTTCTACGGGCTGATCCGTAAACAGGCGCCGGTCAAAGCCCTGCCGGGGCTGGTGGTGGAAACCTGGATGCTGGTGCCGATTGCCATCGCCTGGTTGCTGTTCAACCCGACGGCCCACAGCGCACAGCTGGAATTCTGGAGCACCTCCGAGGCCTGGTGGCTGGTGGCCGCAGGCCCCGTGACGCTGATCCCGCTGGTCTGTTTCAACGCCGCCGCGCGGCATCTGCCTTACACCGCACTGGGCTTTTTGCAGTATGTAGCGCCCACCCTGGTGTTGCTGGAAGCCGTGCTGCTGTTCGGCGAACACCTGGCGCCCAGCACGCTGACCGCCTTTGCCTTTATCTGGGCGGGCCTGGTGGTGTACAGCGTGGATATCTGGCTGAGCGTGCGCAAACGCTGATCAAAAAACGCTCAAAGCTCTGCAAGCCTTAGCCGGCCTGGCTTGCAGACATTGACCCAAAGGTTATCCACAGGTCCATGCAAGATTTCCATGCATAACCTCATGGGTGCTCATTCATCGTTGCGCAATTCCACCATCAGATCGTCTGCCAGGGTTTCCAGGGACGCCTGCAACGCCTCCAGGGACAGGCTTGACGGCACTTGCAACAAGGCCTCGGCGTTGAACAGCGGATCGCCGCTCATCGGGGCCGGGCGCACGTCGGTGCTCAAGCGCTCCAGGTTGACGCCCTGCTTGCTCAACAGTGCAGTGATCTCCCGCACGATGCCGGCGCGATCATTGCCCACCAGGGTCATCACAATCGATTTGCAAGCCGATGCCTGGCCGGAACTGCCCTCGCCCACCAGCACGCGAATGCCGTGGGTGGATAAATCCTCCAGCACTCCCACCAGTTCCTGACGGTTCTCTGCAGGAACGCTGACGCGCAGAATCCCGGCAAACTGCCCGGCCATATGGGCCATGCGGCTTTCCAGCCAGTTGCCACCCTGGGCGGCGATGGTGTGCGCGATGCGTTCAACCAGGCCGGGTTTGTCGGCGGCAATAATTGTGAGTACAAGATGATCCATGGCGAAATACCTCGGGTGCGATTCCTGTAGGAGCGAGCTTGCTCGCGAAGGTCATCAACGATAACGCGAAAAAACTGACATCAGCGGTACGCTCAGGTTTTTCGCGAGCCAGCTCGCTCCTACAAGGTGGACGCGCGGTAGCTCGAAAACAAATCGTGTACCATTTTTATATTTATCTGGAACAATCCAATAGTTTTTTGAGAACATCCGATTCTCCGCTGTGACCGTCCGACCAAAGTGGGTCGCTAAACGACGTATTTAGTCTAATTTTCACAACCGCAAGTCATCATGTAGTATGCCCAACCGTGCACTACATAATGAAAATCTGAAAAAGCGCATAAGCTCCGCAGAGTGAGGCAAGCAATGACTGAACACGTTCAAGTCGGTGGCCTGCAGGTCGCCAAAGTCCTGTTCGACTTCGTGAACAACGAAGCCATTCCCGGTACCGGCATCACTGCCGACCAGTTCTGGGCCGGTGCCGACAAGGTCATTCACGACCTGGCGCCGAAGAACAAAGCCCTGCTCGCCAAACGCGACGATTTCCAGGCGCGCATCGATACCTGGCACCAGACCCATGCCGGCCAGGCCCACGACCCGGTGGCCTACAAAGCCTTCCTGCAAGACATCGGATACCTGCTGCCAGAAGCCGCAGACTTCCAGGCCTCGACCCAAAACGTCGACGACGAAATCGCATGCATGGCCGGCCCCCAACTGGTGGTGCCGGTGATGAACGCCCGCTTCGCCCTCAATGCCTCCAATGCACGTTGGGGTTCGCTGTATGACGCGCTGTATGGCACCGATGCCATCAGCGAAGCCGACGGCGCGGAGAAGGGCAAGGGCTACAACAAAGTGCGCGGCGACAAGGTCATCGCCTTCGCCCGCGCATTTCTCGACGAAGCCGCGCCGCTCAGCGCCGGCAGTCACGTTGACTCCACCGGCTACAAGATCGTCGACGGCAAGCTGATCGTCAGCCTCAAGGGCGGCAGTAACAGCGGCCTGCGTGACGACGCGCAGCTGATCGGGTTCCAGGGCCCGGCGGCCGAGCCGATTGCGATCCTGTTCAAGCACAACGGCCTGCACTTCGAGCTGCAGATCGACGCCAGCACCCCGGTCGGCCAGACCGACGCCGCCGGCGTCAAAGACGTGCTGGTGGAAGCTGCGCTGACCACCATCATGGACTGCGAAGACTCCGTCGCCGCCGTGGATGCCGACGACAAAGTGGTGATCTACCGCAACTGGCTCGGCCTGATGAAGGGCGACCTGGCCGAAGAAGTGGCAAAGGGCGGCAAGACCTTCACCCGCACCATGAACCCTGACCGCGTCTACACCGGCGTGGATGGCAACGACGTCACTCTGCACGGACGCTCGCTGTTGTTCGTGCGCAACGTTGGCCACTTGATGACCATCGACGCGATCCTCGATAAAGACGGCAACGAAGTGCCGGAAGGCATCCTCGACGGCCTGCTCACCAGCCTGGCGGCGATCCACAGCCTCAACGGCAACAGCTCGCGCAAGAACAGCCGCACCGGCTCCGTGTACATCGTCAAACCGAAGATGCACGGCCCCGAAGAAGCGGCGTTCACCAACGAGCTGTTCGGCCGTATCGAAGACGTGCTGAACCTTACGCGTAACACCCTGAAAGTCGGGATCATGGACGAGGAGCGCCGCACCACGGTCAACCTCAAGGCCTGCATCAAGGCGGCCAGCGAACGTGTGGTGTTTATCAACACCGGCTTCCTCGACCGCACCGGCGACGAAATCCACACCTCCATGGAAGCCGGCGCCATGGTGCGCAAGGCCGCCATGAAAGCCGAGAAGTGGATCGGCGCCTACGAAAACTGGAACGTCGATATCGGCTTGAGCACCGGCCTGCAAGGGCGTGCACAGATCGGTAAAGGCATGTGGGCAATGCCCGACCTGATGGCCGCTATGCTCGAACAGAAAATCGCCCACCCACTGGCCGGCGCCAACACGGCCTGGGTACCGTCGCCAACGGCGGCTGTACTGCATGCATTGCACTACCACAAGGTCGACGTGTTCGCCCGCCAGGCCGAGTTGGCCAAGCGTGAACGCGCCTCGGTGGATGACATCCTGACGATTCCTCTGGCGCAAAATACCGAGTGGTCCGAAGAAGAGATCCGCAACGAACTGGACAACAATGCCCAGGGCATTCTTGGCTATGTGGTGCGCTGGATCGACCAGGGCGTCGGTTGTTCAAAGGTGCCGGACATCAACGATGTGGGCCTGATGGAAGACCGCGCCACCCTGCGCATCTCCAGCCAGCACATTGCCAACTGGTTGCGCCACGGCATCGTCAATGAAGCCCAGGTCATGGAAAGCCTCAAGCGCATGGCGCCGGTGGTGGACCGCCAGAATGCCGGAGACGCGCTGTACCGCCCGCTGGCGCCGGATTTCGACAGCAACATCGCGTTCCAGGCGGCGGTGGAGTTGGTGATTGAAGGGACTAAACAGCCGAATGGCTATACCGAGCCGGTGTTGCACCGCAGGCGTCGGGAGTTCAAGGCTAAAAATGGCCTGTAAATGAAAAAAGCCCTGATCGTGAGATCGGGGCTTTTTATTTGCGGTTGATAGATCGTTCCCACGCTCCGCGTGGGAATGCATCCCGTGACGCTCCGCGTCACCTTTGAGCTGGCGCCGGGCTCTGCGCTGAAAGCAGGACGCGGAGCGTCCCGGGTGGCATTCCCACGCAGAGCGTGGGAACGATCAGTCAAGAATCCATCCCCAACTCCCGCTTCACCAGCTTCGCCAACTTCTCGCTATCAATCGGCTTGAGCAGAAAGTCCACCACGCTTAAATGCATCGCATCAATCACATCCGGCGCTTCGGCGTCCCCCGATATGATGATGATCGGCAACGCCGCACGGGGCGATTCGCGCACCTGGCGGATCAACTCCAAGCCGTCGCTCGGCGCCATGCGCAAATCGGTGATCAGCAACCCAATGGAACTGTGCGACTTCAACAACGCCCACGCGCTCTCCCCGTTGTCAGCCGTCATGCAGCGAATACCGTCCAGCCCGAGGATTTCCGCCAACAGTTCACGCGCATCCTTGTCGTCGTCCACGATCAACACGCGTTGTGGCGGTAAATCAGGCTCCAGCATCACGGCGCTCAGCGCCTCGCGCTCGGCATCACTCAAAATATCGTGGTCGGACATACGTTTCTCAGCAATTCTTATCAATCTCCCAGCACTCGTCAGACATCTGCGGAAGGGCGAACAATGTGCACTTCGTCGGAAAGTTTGCCTAGTGGGCGTTCTACGGGTTTTGGACGATAGTCATGTAAGGCTTTTCCCTAGTTTTGCGCAGGGGTCCCCGACCTAGACTTACGTCCAATGGGCACCCGCCGTGCAGCAGTCGACCATGCAGCACGATAACGACAAAAAAACTGCGGTCACTGTTATGAGTAAAGCTGATGCTTTCACGCAGGCGGGTAAAACCGCCGTGTTGCAGAATATCCACGGCACCCTGCAATTCCTGCAGCGCTTCCCGCCGTTCAACCAGATGGAAAATGCGCACCTGGCGTTTCTGGTGGAGCAGTGCCAACTGCGTTTCTATGGCCCCGGCGACAGCATCCTCAAACCGTCGGGCGGGCCGGTCGAGCATTTTTATATCGTCAAGCAGGGCCGCGTGGTCGGCGAGCGGCCGGACGCCACAGACCCCACGTTCGAAATCACCACCGGCGAGTGTTTCCCCCTCGCCGCCCTGCTCGGTGAGCGCGCCACCCGCACCGAGCACAAAGCCTGCGAAGACACCTTTTGCCTGCAACTGAACAAGATGGCGTTCATCAAGCTGTTCGCCCTTTCCAGCCCGTTTCGTGACTTCGCCTTGCGCGGCGTCAGCAGCCTGCTCGACCAGGTCAACCAGCAGGTGCAGCAAAAAGCCGTGGAAACCCTCGGCACCCAATACTCGTTGAACACTCGCCTGGGTGAGCTGGCCATGCGCCACCCGGTCACCTGCAGCCCGGACACTGCGCTGCGCGAAGCGGTGCGGCTGATGCACGAGCAGCAGGTCGGCAGCATTGTGATTGTCGATGAACACAAGGCGCCGCTGGGCATCTTCACCCTGCGTGACCTGCGCCAGGTGGTGGCCGACGGCACCGGTGATTTCAGTCAAGGCATCGCCGGTCATATGACCCAGGCGCCGTTCTTCCTGAGCCCGGACCACAGCGCGTTCGACGCGGCGATCGCCATGACCGAGCGGCATATCGCCCATGTATGCCTGGTGCAGGACCAGCGCCTGTGCGGCGTGGTCTCGGAGCGCGACCTGTTTTCCCTGCAGCGCGTCGACCTGGTGCACCTGGCGCGGACCATCCGCAACGCATCCCGTGTGGAACAACTGGTGGCGATCCGCGGCGAGATCGGCCAGTTGGTCGAACGCATGCTCGCCCACGGTGCGTCGTCTACGCAGATCACCCACATCATTACCTTGCTTAACGATCACACCGTGTGCCGGGTCATCGAATTGACCCTGGCGGAAAAAGGCGACCCCGGCGTGCCCTTCAGCTGGCTGTGCTTTGGCAGCGAAGGCCGCCGTGAACAGACGCTGTACACCGACCAGGACAACGGCATCCTGTTCGAGGCCCGAGACGCCGTGGAAGCCGCCGAGATTCGCGAACGCCTGCTGCCCCTGGCGCAGCAGATCAACCAGAGCCTGGCGCTGTGCGGCTTCAGCCTGTGCAAGGGCAATATCATGGCCGGCAACCCGCAGTTGTGCCTGTCACGGGCCGAATGGGCCCGCCGGTTTGCCGCGTTCATTCGCGAAGCCACGCCGGAAAACCTGCTGGGTTCGAGCATCTATTTCGACCTGCGCGTGGTGTGGGGCGATGAGCAGGGTTGCGAGCAACTGCGCCAGGGCATTCTGGATCAGGTGGCGGATAACCGGCTGTTCCAGCGCATGCTGGCCGAGAATGCCTTGCGCCAACGCCCACCCGTAGGGCGCTTTCGCGAATTTGTGCTGACGCGCAAAAGCGGGGAAAAGGCCACCCTGGATCTCAAGGTGCAGGGCCTCACGCCGTTCGTGGACGCTGCGCGTGTGTTGGCCCTGGCCCATGGCATCCACGCCAACAATACGTTGGAGCGGCTGCGCCAGTTGGTTGCCCGGCAGGTGATCGAGCGGCTGGACGGCGCGGCGTATGAAGAGGCTTACCACTTCATTCAACAAACCCGCATGCAGCAGCATCAGATGCAGACCCGGGAAAACCTGCCGTATTCCAACCGCGTCGATCCCGACAGCCTCAATCACCTGGACCGGCGCATCCTGCGCGAATCCCTGCGTCAGGCCCAGCGCCTGCAAAGCAGCCTGACCTTGCGGTATCAGCTGTGAGCCTGTTCAACTGGTTGCGCGCGAAAAAACCGCGGCTCGATGCGGCGCAGCAGCAACGCCTGGGCCAACTGCCCGCGCCCGCCGTACTGGGCAATGAGCCCTTGCGCAGCCAGCGCTGGGTGGTGGTCGACCTGGAAACCAGCGGCCTGCACCTCAACCGTGACCAGGTGCTGTCCATTGGCGCCGTGGTGATCGAGGACGGCGCGGTGGATTTCTCGCAGATGTTCGAACGCACCCTGCAACGCACCGCCGGAAAACTCAGCCCCAGCGTGTTGATCCATGGCCTGGGGCCCAGCGCCATCGCGGCCGGCAGCGACCCGGTGGATGCGCTGCTCGATTTCATGGCGTTCGTGGGCGACAGCCCGCTGCTGGCCTTCCATGCGCCGTTCGATCAACACATGCTGGGCCGGGCGCTCAAGGAGAGCCTGGGTTATCGCCTGGTCCATCCCTTTCTCGATGTGGCCGATATCGCCCCGCTGCTGTGCCCCGAGGCGAACATCCGTGAGGCCGGTCTGGATGAGTGGATCAACCATTTCAACTTGCAGGTGGGCGAGCGCCATCACGCCAGCGCCGATGCACTGGCCACGGCGGAGCTGATGCTGATCCTGTTCAGCCGTGCACGCCGGCAACACATCGACACGCCCCAGGCGCTGCAGGAGCGCTTGAGCCAATGGCGGCGGCGTAAACAGGCGCCATCGTTTTAGTGGCATTGCCCGACAGACGCCAATTGCGCCTACATCACCGCTCTGACACAATCGCGAATAATTCTCGTTAGTTTAAACTTTATTCGGTGATGCCTTGTCGTCGGCCCAGACCCCACACAGTGAGCTTGTTGGCGCGTTGTATCGCGACCATCGTGGCTGGCTGTTGGCCTGGCTGCGGCGCAACGTGGCCTGCCCGAGCCGCGCCGAAGACCTGAGCCAGGACACCTTCATGCGCCTGCTCGGCCGTGACGGGCTGCGCGAACCCCGCGAGCCACGCGCCTTCCTGGTAGCGATTGCCAAGGGTCTGCTGTTCGACTACTTCCGCCGCGCCGCCCTGGAACAGGCCTACCTCACCGAATTGATGCTGATCCCGGAAAGCGAACACCCATCGCCCGAAGCACAGCAACTGATCCTCGAAGACCTCAAGGCCATCGACCGCCTGCTCGGCAAACTGTCGAGCAAAGCCCGCGCCGCCTTCCTCTATAACCGCCTCGACGGCCTGGGCCATGCAGACATCGCCCAGCGCCTGGGTGTGTCGGTGCCGCGCGTGCGCCAGTACCTGGCCCAGGGCATTCGCCAGTGCTACATCGCGTTGTATGGCGAGCCATCATGAGCCTGATCAGTGGCAAGCCGGTGTCGGCCCGCGTGCTGGACGCCGCGATTGCCTGGCAACTGTCCCTTGATTCCGGCGACGGCGGCGTGGTGGAACAGGAAGAATTCGCCAAGTGGCTGGCCAGCGACGAAGAACACGCCCGCGCCTGGCGCCAGCTGGGCATGCTCGACCAGCGTTTCAGCGCAGCGTCCGGCCCCGCGCGGGCCGCGCTGTTGCACTCCCACGACAGTGCGCGCCAGCGCATGCGCAAACTGGGCCGTGGCCTGGCGAGCATTGTGCTGGTGTGCGGGCTGGGATTGTTTGCCGGTGAGCGCTATGTGCCCATCCACTATTGGCTGGCCGATCAACGCACCGCCACCGGTGAGCAGCGCACCCTTGAGCTGGCTGACGGCACCCGGATCAGTCTCAATACCCACACGGCCATCGACGTGCGCTTCGACGATAAACGCCGCGTGATTGTGTTGCAGGAGGGCGAAATCCTGGTCGAGACCGGCCATGACGATGCGCGTCCATTCTCTGTACAGACCCGCGACGGCAACCTGCGGGCGCTGGGTACGCGGTTCATCGTGAGGCGCGAAGACCACGCCACGCGCCTGAGCGTGCTGCAATCGGCGGTGGCCGCACAGCCTGAAGCACTGCCTCAGGAACGGATTTTCAAGGCCGGCCAGCAAGTGCTGATGCGCAGCGACGGCCTTGGCGCGCTGCTTGCCGTCCCACCGGCCAGCGACGCCTGGACCCGCGGCATGCTGGTGGTCGATAACGCCCGCCTGGGCGATGTGGTGGCCGAACTCGGCCGTTATCGCAGCGGCCATCTGGGTGTGGATGACAGCGTCGCCGACCTGCGCATCACCGGCAGCTTCCCGCTGCACGACACCACCCTGGCGCTCAATGCGCTGTTGCCGACCCTGCCGGTGCGGATCGAGCAGCACACGCCGTGGTGGGTGACCGTCAAGGGTAGGCCTTAGGTTCTGCGGCATCTGAAGATCGCCATCGGGGGCAAGCCCCCTCCCACATTTGACTGTGTTCACAAATCAAAGTGTGGGAGGGCTTGCCCCCGATAAGGCCCTCAAAAACACCACCGAAAAAATATTTCCACCCCGCCCTATCACTTTCCGATTCTCGTCCGGCACCTAGGCAATTGAGAAATATTTCCATTCAGGAGCCACCCATGTCCCGCACGCTAGACACTCTGTTGCGCCCCAGCCTGTTAGCCGTGGCGATTGCCCTCGGTGCCCCGCTGATCAGCCCCACGCTGATCGCCGCCGAACAGTCCGCCAGCGTGCGCGCCTACAACCTGCCGGCCGCCCCACTGGCCGCCACCCTGAACCAGATTGCCAGCCAGGCCGGTCTCGCGCTCACCCTCAACCCGACGCTCGCCGCCGGCAAGACCTCGGCACCGGTCAAGGGCCAATTCGATGCCCAGGGCGCATTGCGCGAAGCCTTGCGCGGCACTGGGCTGCAGCTGGAGCAAAGCAGCGCAGGGACCTTTACCCTGGTGGCGATTGCGGACGGCGTGGTGGCATTGCCGCAGACCAGCATTATTGGTCAAGGTAATTACGAGAGCGCCTGGGGGCCGGTGGAGGGCTACCTGGCCAAGCGCACTGCCGCCGGCACCAAGACCGACACGGCCCTGGTCGAGGCGCCGCGCTCGATCTCGGTGGCGACCCGCGAGCAAATGCAGGATCGCAACGTGCAGAACCTCGACGACGCAGTCAAATACATGCCCGGCATCGTGTCCGCCAGCTACGGCAGCGACACCCGCTACGACTGGATGCGCGTGCGTGGCTTCGAACCCACCCAATTCCTCGACGGCCTGCCGCTGCCCCGTGGTGTGTACGCCAACCCGAAAGCCGAAACCTGGAACCTCGATCGCCTCGCCCTGCTGCGCGGCCCGGCCTCCTCGGTTTACGGCCAGACCCCGCCGGGCGGCCTGTTGGACATGGTCAGTCGCCGCCCCAGCGCCGAACAGAGCAGCGCCATCCAAGTGCAATACGGCAGCGACAACTATCGTCAGATCAACTTTGCCAGCACCGGCAAGATCGATGACGAAGGCCAGTTCCTGTACGGCTTGAGCGGCGTGGTGCGCGATGCCGGCACCCAGGTCGATCACATCGACAACAAGCGCTACAACATCGCGCCAAGCCTGACCTGGAATATCGATACCGATACCAAGCTGACGTTCCTGTCGCAGTTCACCCGTGACGATACCGGCACCACCAGCCAGTTCCTGCCGATCCAGGGCACCAAGATCAAATCGCCCCTGGGGGACATCTCGCACCACAAGAACCTCGGCGATCCGGATTACGAGTATTACGACCGCACTTACTACGCACTGGGCTATGCCTTCGAACACCGTTTCAACGACACCTGGCAGTTCAGGCAGAACCTGCGCTACACCAAGTCGGAACTGGCTTTCCAGCAACTGACCGTGGGCTCGTTCGCCTTCTCGCCAGCGGACGCGGCCGGCAATATCAGCCGCTCGTCGACCAACGTGGACGAGGACATTGGCCAGTTCGCGGTGGATAACAACTTCCAGGCGGATTTCGCCACGGGCGATATCACCCATACCCTGCTGCTGGGCCTGGACCATCAGCGCACCGACACTTCCTACACCTCGATTTTCGGCCTCGCCGGAACGATCAACATCTTCAACCCGGTCAATACCCAGCCGGTCGTGCGGCCGGCGCGTTCCACCGCGTTCTATGACTACAACCAGAAAACCATCCAGACCGGCCTCTACGTGCAGGACCAGATGGCCCTGGACAACTGGCGCCTGACCCTGGGCGGTCGTGAAGACTGGGTGCACCAGGGCACCACATACTTCAACAAAAACGATGCGACCAACACCGACCGCAGCAAGAACTTCAGTGGCAACGCGGCGCTGAGTTATGTGTTCGACTCAGGCTTCGTACCCTATATCTCCTACGCCGAATCGTTCCAACCGGCGAGCAATGCCAGCGTCTCTCCCACCGAGTCGTATAAACCCACCGAGGGCAAGCAGTGGGAGTTGGGGATCAAGTATCAGCCACCCGGCTCGAATACGCTGCTGAGCGCGGCGGTGTATGACCTCACCCAGAAAAACGTACTGGTCACCAGCTTCCAGTCCGGTGGCGTGTCACTCACCGACCAGACCGGCGAAGTGAGGGTCAAGGGCCTGGAGCTGGAAGCCATCTCTGACGTCACCGAAAACCTCAAGGTGATCGCGGCGTATACCCTGGCCAAATCCGAAGTGCAAAAAGGCGACTTCAAAGGCAACCGCCTGCAATTGATGCCTAACCAGCAAGCCTCCCTGTGGACTGACTACACCTGGCATACCGGCGCCCTCGACGGTTTCGGCATCGGCTTTGGCGCCCGCTACACCGGCAATACCTACGGCGACCAGGCCAACACCTGGTCCGGCAAAGCCAACGCCTACACGGTATTTGACGGTGCCGTGCACTACGACCTCGGCCGCCTGGACAACAGCCTCAAGGGCGCGTCGGTGAAAGTGAACGCGACCAACCTGTTCAACAAGGACTACATTTCCACCTGTGACGGTTCCTACTGCTACTTCGGCGACCAACGCAGCGTTGTCGCCAGCGCCACCTACCAGTGGTAATCGGCTGAGTTAACAACCAGGCCGTCCACCAGGGCGGCTTTGGTGTGTCTGAAGGCGAGAAAATGAAAAGCAAAACCATCCGCCGCTGGTCCTTCATCCACACCTGGACCAGCCTGATCTGCACCGTATTCTTGCTGCTGCTCGCCCTCACCGGTCTGCCGCTGGTGTTCCATCACGAGATCGATCACCTGCTGGGCAACGAACCCGAGCTCAAGCAGATGCCCGCCGATACGCCGCAGCTCAACCTGGAGCAGCTGGTGGCCAAAGCGCAGGCCCATCGCCCCGGCGAGGCCATGCAGTACCTGGCCTGGGACGAGGATGACAAAAATGGTGTCATCGCGATCATGGCCGCCACGGCCGGTACCGAGCCGAATGCGTCGCATACCTTCATGCTCGATGCGCGCACCGGCGAAACGGTGGAGATGCCGTCAGCCAATGGCGGGCTCACCCTGTTCCTGTTGCGCCTGCATGTGGACATGTTCGCCGGGCTGCCCGGCAAGCTGTTGCTGGCGTTCATGGGTTTGCTGTTCGTGCTGGCGCTTGTCTCGGGGACGGTGCTGTACCTGCCGTTCATGCGCCGCTTGAAGTTCGCCACCGTGCGCCAGGACAAATCCACCCGCCTGCGCTGGCTCGACCTGCACAACCTGATCGGCGTGGTCACCCTGACCTGGGCGCTGGTGGTGGGTGTGACCGGTGTGATCAGCGCCTGTGCCGACCTGATCATCGCCGCCTGGCGCCAGGACAGTCTCAGCGCCCTGATCGAACCCTACAAAGACGCCCCGCCGCTGACCCAACGCGCGCCGGCCAGCGATTTGCTGAGCATCGCCGCCAAGGCTGCGCCCGGCATGCAACCGGACTTTATCGCCTTCCCCGGTACGCGCTTCTCCAGCGAGCATCACTACGCCGTGTTCATGAAAGGCAGTACCCACCTCACCTCCCATCTGCTCACACCGGTATTGATCGACGCCAGCACCCTGGCCGTCACCGCCATCGCCCAACGGCCGTGGTACATGGACGCCATGGGCATGTCCCAGCCGCTGCACTTCGGAGACTACGGCGGCATGCCGATGAAAATCCTCTGGGCGCTGCTGGATGTGCTGACCATCGTGGTGCTGGTCAGCGGCATTTACTTATGGATCGTGCGACGCAAGGCGGGCAAGGCATGAAGCCGAGGCAGTCGAATTTCTGGAAGGTGTTCGGCATCCCGCTGGGGATCGGCCTGCTCAGCGCCGCCGGGTTGTTTGCGGCGTTGCTGGGGGATGGGTGGTGGGATTCGTTGAGTTGGGTGGGGTTGGGTATACCGGCTGGCATTGGGGCCTGGGGGTTGGTCAGGCGGCGTGGCTGATGGCCTCATCGGGGGCAAGCCCCCTCCCACATTTTGACTGTATTCACACATTTAAGTGTGGGAGGGGGCTTGCCCCCGATGAGGCCATCAGCTCCAGCGAAAATCCCCCTCGCCAGCCACCCCGCAACCCTCTAGGCTAACCCCAGCCTATTTCGAGGAATGCCCATGTCCGCCCCCAGCATGACCTTGTTCCACAACCCCGCTTCACCCTTTGTACGCAAAGTCCGCGTGTTGTTGAGCGAGACCGGTCAGCAGGACCGCGTCGCCCTGCACGCCTGCCTGCCCACCCCCGTCAACCCGGACGCCGAGGTAGTGCAAGGCAACCCGGTCGGCAAGATCCCGGCCCTGCGCCTGGCCGACGGTTCGGTGCTGCACGACAGCCGGGTGATCCTCGATTACTTCGACCACCAGCACGTCGGCAACCCGCTGATCCCCCGCGACGGCTCGGCCCGCTGGCGCCGCCTGACCCTGGCCTCGATGGCCGACGGGATCATGGACGCCGCCGTGCTGGTACGCTACGAAACCGCCATGCGCCCGGTCGAGAAGCATTGGGAGCCGTGGCTGGACGAGCAGCGCAACAAGATGCGGCGTGCACTGGCCGAGCTGGAGCAGAGCGCCATCGCCGAACTGGCCAGCCACTTCGACATCGCCGCCATCAGCGTGGCCTGCGCGCTGGGCTACCTCGACTTCCGCCACCCGGACCTGCACTGGCGCGCAGACAACCCCAAGCTGAGCGCCTGGTACGCCGAGGTCAGCCAGCGGCCTTCGATGCAGCAGACCCAACCGCCCGCCTGATATCACCCATGTGGGTCCGTCAGCAGTCCGGTTTGTCGGCGGTGTAGCGACGCGCCGGGTTCACCGCCGCACCGAATTCACGCAGGGCCTTGGCGCCGATCAGCAGCGGATAGTTGAAGCTGCTGCGGTCGGTAAGGTTGACCTCCACGGTACGCTTGACGTCGCCCAGGCACATTTCCAGGTCGATCACCGGGCGCTTGGCCACGCTGGCTTCGTCCTTGTCGTCATCTTCGTCGGCGCGGCTCTTGATCTTGCTGATGCGTGACACCTTGTGTTCGTAGACCTTGTTACCCGCATCGCTGCCGCCGAGGCGGAAGCGCACCCAATCGTCGCCATCACGGGTGAAGGTCTCGATGTCACGGGCCGACAGCGAGGCGGTCAGCGCGCCGGTGTCCATCTTGGCCTTGAAGGTCTGGCCGATTTCCGGCAACTGGATGTATTCGTAGCGACCGTAGAGGGTCGGTTCGGCGGCCATGGCAGGCGCAGCAGCCAGAACGGGAATAGCTAGGGCAAACGCGGCAAGGAGCAATTTCACGGCATGATTTCCTCGAAAGAAGTGGGCGAATTCTAGACCGCGCACACAGCACTTAGTTGGATGACCGAGCATAACCGGCACATTGTGAAACATTCGTCCGGCCATTTGCGATTTGGCCTCTAGACTCACCTTGCTTATGATGGCAAGCCCACAAGATTCCAAGAGTTATTTATGCGCCGCCTGCTCACCGGCTGTCTGGTCACACTGCTGCTGTTGCTCAACACGCTGATCCTGATCGGCCCCTTGATGGTGTTCGCTCTGCTCAAGCTGGTGGCGCCGGGCCGCTCGCGTGACTATGCGTCCCGGGCAGTGATGTGGATCGCCGAGACCTGGGCCGAGATCGACAAGCTGATCTTCGCCGTGTGCATTCCCACCCAATGGGATATTCGCGGCGGTGAAGACCTGCGGGGTGACACCTCCTACCTGGTCATCAGCAACCACCAGTCCTGGGTGGATATTCCGGCATTGATCCAGGCGCTGAACCGGCGTACGCCGTTCTTCAAATTCTTCCTGAAAAAAGAGCTGATCTGGGTGCCCTTCCTCGGCCTGGCCTGGTGGGCACTGGATTACCCGTTCATGAAGCGCTACACCAAGGCGTTCCTGGCCAAACACCCGGAGCTGGCCGGGCAGGACCTGAAAATCACCAAGGAGGCCTGCGAGCTGTTCAAGCGCCAGCCGGTGACCGTGGTCAATTACCTGGAGGGCACGCGGTTCAGCGAGGCCAAACGCGCACAGCAGGATTCACCGTTCAGCCGGCTGCTCAAGCCCAAGGCCGGCGGCGTCGCGTTTGTGCTGGCGGCAATGGGTGAGCAACTGGACGCCATCCTCGACGTGACTGTGGTGTACCCACAACCCAGGATTCCAGGGTTCTGGGACTTGATCAGCGGCGCGGTGCCGAAGGTGATTGTGGATATCCGCACCCGTGATCTGGACCCGGCGTTGTGGCAGGGGGATTACGAGAACGATCCGGCATTTCGCCAGACCGTCCAGAACTGGGTCAACCAGCTCTGGAAGGAGAAGGATGCGCGCATCGAACAATTGCGCGCGGAGCAGCCTTAGCTGCCGGTGCCCCAGGCCTGGGCCAGCTTGCTCAGCAATGAGCTGTTGGCGCCTTGACCGCCCAGGTATTGCAGGATCACCGGGGCAAACTGGCCGATCATGCCGCTGTCCATGCCCAGGGCGCTGAACGCGGTGTTCAAGTCATTGGTGTTTTTCACGTTACCCAGCAGGCCGTCCAGGCCACTGGTCTTGCTGCCGCCGTTCTGGCCGAGCATCCCGCTCAAGGCGCCGAGGCTGCCCAATGCATTGTTACCCGACAGTTGATCGAGGCCCGGTACGCTGCTGCCCAGCTGCGAAAAGTCGTTGCCGCTCAGTTTGTTCTTGGCCAGGCCGAGCATGGCGCCGGTGCCGCCGACCGCTTGCTCGGGGGTGATATTGAGTTGCGAGGTCAGGGCCGTCAGCAGGGCGGCCGTTTCCGATGTCGGCGCGGCGGCGGCAGCTTTGTTGTTGCCACCCTGCATGCCGGAAATGGCGTTGGCTGCATCGCCAAGGCTGAAACCTGCGGCGAAGACCGGGCCGGCGGCCACGCTCAACAGGCAGGAAAGGGCAAAACCGCGTGAAATCTTCATCAAGACAACCTCAGGAGATAGGTGCAAAGCACGCTTTGGACTGGGTATACCGACGGATGTTCCGGAACCCATTGGGGATAAGCGGGTCCATGAACTGACTACAAAATTTGTCAGGAAGAGACTTATGACTGCGATCCACCCCGAAGCGATTGAGCACAAGCCTGCATTCTGGAGCCGCCCTCGCCTGTTCATTGGCGCCTGCGCGGTGGTTGTTGCCGGTATTGGTGGCGCGCTCTACACCCAGGACAGCGTCAAGTCCGCGGCGACCCTGGTAACCACCACCCAGCAGCCGGCCGCACAAATCATGGCCCACAAGGATTACCTGGAAGTGCAGCCGATTGCCGCCACGGCACCTGCGCCGGACCAGAGCCTGGAGCTGTGGGCAATTCCCAAAGATGGCACGCCGGTGTCCCTGGGCCTGTTGCCGGAGGACGGCAAGGGCATCATCGGCCTGAACCCGCGTCAGCAGGAAACCATCAGCAAGCCGGTGGAGTTGATGGTGAGTTCGGAGACCAAGGGTGGTTCCATCAGCAAACAACCCACAGGCCCGACCGTCTACCAGGGCGCATTGGCCACACGCTGATCCCCAAACACCACAACACCCATGTGGGAGGGGGCTTGCCACCGATAGCGGTGGATCAGTCGTACATCGATTGACTGACACACTGCCATCGGGAGCAAGCCCCCTCCCACAATGAAAAGGGCGACCCATGGGTCGCCCTTTTTAATTGCCGAACGCTTTACGCCGCACTGAACAGCTTATGCGGATCGATCACAAACTTCTTCGGCACACCCGCATCGAACTCGCCATAACCGCGTGGCGCGTCATCCAGGCTGATGACCTGCACGCCGACGATCTCGGCGATGTTGATACGGTCCCACATGATCGCCTGCATCAGTTGGCGGTTGTATTTCATCACCGGCGTCTGCCCGGTGTGGAAGCTGTGGGATTTGGCCCAGCCCAAACCAAAGCGAATGCTCAGGCTGCCCATTTTTGCGGCGGCATCGACGGCACCCGGATCTTCAGTGACGTAAAGGCCGGGGATACCGATCTTGCCTGCCACGCGCACCACGCCCATCAGCGAGTTGAGCACGGTGGCCGGGGCTTCGGCCTTGACGCCGTCATGGCCGTGGCCGCGTGCTTCAAAGCCGACGGCATCGACGGCGCAGTCGACTTCCGGCTCGCCGAGCAGCGCGGCAATCTGTTCGTGCAATGGCGTGTCGGTGGACAGGTCGGCGATCTCGAAACCCTGGGCCTTGGCGTGAGCCAGGCGGATCGGGTTGACGTCGCCGATAATCACCACTGCAGCGCCCAATAGACGTGCTGACGCGGCAGCGGCCAGGCCGACCGGGCCGGCACCGGCGATGTAGACCGTGCTGCCAGGGCCGACGCCGGCAGTGACGGCGCCATGGTAACCGGTGGGCAGGATGTCGGAGAGGCACGTCAGGTCACGGATTTTCTCCATGGCCTTGTCGCGGTCCGGCAGTTTCAGCAGGTTGAAGTCGGCGTAAGGCACCAGCGCATATTCGGCCTGGCCGCCCGTCCAGTCGCCCATGTCGACATAGCCATAAGCACCGCCCGGGCGCGCCGGATTGACGCTCAAGCACACGCCGGTGTGCATTTCCTTGCAGGAGCGGCAACGACCGCAGGCCACGTTGAAGGGGACGGAGACCAGGTCGCCGATCTTCAGGTTTTCGACGTCGCTGCCCTTCTCGATCACTTCGCCAGTGATTTCATGCCCCAGCACCAGGCCGGTCTGGGCAGTGGTGCGGCCGCGCACCATGTGTTGGTCGGAGCCGCAGATGTTGGTGGAAACCACGCGCAGGATGACGCCATGCTCGATCTTCCTGCCGCGCGGGTCCTGCATTTTGGGATAGTCGATTTTCTGTACTTCGACCTTGCCGTTGCCGAGATACACGACACCACGATTACCAGACATGCTTTCACCTCGCTGTTGTTTTTATGGAACTGCGTTGCCCGTTGAGTGGGCAGCGCGTTAAGTGCTTGGGTACAGATGCTGTTTCTTGTGTTGTGGGTGAGGGCCTCATCGGGGGCAAGCTGAACTGGTCAAGTAATCCCGGACACCGATTACGGTGTTTATGCCGCTTTTTGCTCCATGGCTATTGGCGACAGGTAGTTGTTGTAGCTGTGGAGCCTGATTCGGTTGTATCGCATGAAGAAGCTGGTCATATCCCGCCTGGCTTCTTCAACTGTGGTGTAGCCCTTATTGGGCACCCACTCTGATTTAAGCGTCCCGAAGAAACGCTCTGTTGGCGCGTTGTCCCAGCATTGCCCTCTGCGGCTCATGCTTTGCGTTATTCCATGCTCCAGCAGCTCGGACTGAAAGAGCTGGCTGGTGTATTGGCTGCCTTGATCCGAATGAAACATCAAGCCTGCATGTTTGCCTCGAACCTCCACCGCCATTCTCAGCGCCTTGCTAACCAGGTTGGCGTCGTTGATCAGGGAAAACGCCCAGCCAACGATTCGGCGGGCGAACAGATCAATGACCGCTGCCAAGTGATACCAACGTTTACCAACCATCAGGCTGGTAACGTCGCCGCACCAGGCCTGATTGATTGCGGTTGGCTCGAAGTTACGCTCGAGCAGATTCTTGGCCACAAATGCTTCGACGCCTCTAGAGCGATACTGATGGCGGCGGCGCTGTCTGCTGGCCAGATTTGCCTCCGCCATGAGTTTTCCGGCCAGATGCCGTCCCACCTTGATCTGCTGGGCTTTCAAGTGCTGAGAGATCATCCGCGCGCCTGCACTTCCCCGGCTTTCGTCATGCAATTGCGCAACTTTTGCTCTGAGCGCGTCACGCTTGGTATTCGGCACTGAGCGACGCTTAAGCCAGTCATAAAACGCGCTGCGGGAAACGCCCAGCGCACTGCAAAGCAGGCAGATCGGATACGAACTCGACTCTCTCAGCTCCTCGATCAGGAAAAACGATCGGGATCCGACATCAAGAGAGCCGTAGCCTTTTTTAAGATTTCAGCCTCGGTCTCCAGGCGCTTGACCTTGGCTCGCAGCTGTTGAAGCTCTCGCTGTTCATCGCTGATTGCCTTAGTACCTGCCACTGGCTGCCCTTTCTGACGCTCTTTGCGAACCTGCTCAATCCAACGGCGCAGAGCCGTGGGGCCAACCTCCATCGACGCACAGACGTCAGGAACTGAGCAGTTATCATCAAGTACCATGCTTACAGCACGTTGCTTGAACTCGCGGGTGTAGGTCTTTCGCTCTTGCATGAAACCTCCTGATTGGGCGAATCATATCGCCCTTAAGAGGTGTCCGGGAGCATTAGGCCAGTTCA
>NZ_CVTU01000015.1:0-5213 GCF_900004965.1 Pseudomonas sp. 44 R 15 | reverse complement strand
CAAGCCTGCGTTCGGCCAGCGTGGTTTAACGGGGCGCCTGAGATCAAAAGCAGATCAAGAGCGACTCGCTTCGCATCGTGGTTACGGTTGGGCGGTGCTGAGTTGTGTAGATACCTATGCCCCGATAGCGGTATGTCAGCCAGCTTACCTGTAACTGATACACCGCCATCGGGGGCAAGCCCCCTCCCACACTGGATCGAGGACAGCCGCAAGATCGCCACAGGCTTGCCCCCTCCCACATTAAACCCAGCAAGCCAGCCCGAATCAGCTCTTGTGCAACTTGCTCATCAACTGCGCCTCGGCATGGGTCAGGCCGCACGACTGGGTCAGTTCGTCCACCGTCGCGCCCATGCCCACCAGCTTGGCCGCCTGGGCGAACGACAGGTTGGCAGGATCGCGTTGTTCCAACTGCACCAGCTTGTCCGGCAACGGCCCGAGAATCGCGCGCAGTTCATGCACCTCATCGCCTACCCGCACCGCAGTCTGCTGGAAATGATCGACGCGTTTGACCAGCTCCAGAATGCGCCGGTCACGCACCGCATCGCGCTCGGCCTGTTGCAGGACCGACTCGCGTTGCTGGCGCATGTAGCGCAGCAGGAATGCCAAGGTCCCGGCCCACAACAGGGCCAGGACAATCACCGCCGCCTCAAGGAACAATCAGATGCTCTCCAGTTCCGACCACTCTTCTTCGCTCATCATTTTGTCCAGCTCAACCAGAATCAACAGCTCGTTGTTCTTGTTGCACACGCCCTGGATAAACTTGGCGGATTCTTCGTTGCCCACGTTCGGTGCGGTTTCCACTTCCGACTGGCGCAGGTAGACCACTTCGGCGACGCTGTCGACCATGATCCCGACCACTTGCTTGTCGGCTTCGATGATGACGATGCGCGTGTTGTCGTTGACATCGGTCGGCGCCAGGCCGAAGCGCTGGCGGGTGTCGATCACCGTCACCACGTTGCCGCGCAGGTTGATGATGCCCAGCACGTAGCTCGGCGCACCCGGTACCGGGGCGATCTCGGTGTAGCGCAGCACTTCCTGCACGCGCATCACGTTAATGCCGTAGGACTCGTTGTCCAGTTTGAAGGTCACCCATTGCAGGATCGGATCATCCAAACCTTGTGCGGACGCTGACTTGTTCATCTTTCTGACCCCTCAAATGCCGCTATCGACGGCGTGTGTGCTAATGGGCCGCGCAACCGCACGACCTTTATTGTCCAATCAACTGCGTTTGTTCTGCGCCATCGTCTTGACTGCGCCACTGGCGATCAACTCGGCCAGTTCGGCGACGTCGAGCAATGCGCACATGTGTTCGATCACGGTGCCCGCCAACCACGGCCGTTGGCCACGGTGGCTGCGCCATTTGATTTCGTTCGGGTCCAGGCGCAACGAGCGGCTGACTTGATGCACTGCCAGCCCCCACTCGTAACCCTGCACGGAGATCACGTACTGCAGGCCCTGTTGAAAATCGTCACGGTAGCGGTCGGGCATCACCCAGCGCGCCGTGTCCAGCACCTTGAGATTGCCGGCCTGGCTGGGCAGGATGCCGAGAAACCACTCCGGCTGCCCGAACAGTGGCGTCAGCTCCTGGCCTTCCAGGGAATAGATCGAGCCCAGGCACACCAGCGGCACCGCCAGGGTCAAGCCGGCCACATCGAACAACAGGCATTCGAACGGCTCGGCGGCCCAGGACGGGCGACCGTCACCGGTCACCGGCGGCGGCGTGATGCTCGGCGGCAGGTGCACTTGCACGATCGGCTCGACCACCACCGGCGCCACCCCCTCAGGCGTGATCGGCAGCACCACGGGCAGCGCTTCGACCCGGGCGTCGCGGGCCTGCTCCTCGAGCACCGCCAACTGGAACTCATCCAGCGCCGCTTCGACCTCAATGACCGGCTCCGGCACCAGGATCGGTTCCGGCAGTTCTTCGGCGGTCGCGTCCTGCAGCAAGGCATCCAGGTAGGATTCCAGTGCCAGTTGCGGCCGGGTCTTGTATTGGACGGGACGGTTCATCACGCCACCTGCGCCACAAGTTGCTGGGACAGCAGGTGCTTGAGCAACGCCCGATACGCCAGTACGCCACGGCTCTTGCCGTCGAACTGCGACGGCGTAAGCCCCGCGCGGCTGGCGTCGCGCAGGCGCGTGTCCACCGGGATGTAGCCATTCCAGATGCTGTCCGGGTAGCCATCGCGCAGTACGCGCAGGGTGCCGAGGGACGCCTGGGTACGTCGGTCGAACAAGGTCGGCACGATGCTGTACGGCAGCGCCTGTTTGCGCGAACGGTTGATCATCGCCAGGGTGCTGACCATGCGCTCCAGGCCTTTGACGGCCAGGTGCTCGGTCTGTACCGGGATGACCAGTTGCTGGCTGGCCGCCAAGGCATTGACCATCAGCACGCCGAGCAAGGGCGGGCTGTCGATGATCGCGTAATCGAAGTCCTGCCACAGTTGCGCCAGGGTCTTGGCGATCACCAGGCCCAGGCCGCTCTGGCCCGGCGACTGGCGTTCAAGGGTGGCCAGGGCGGTGCTGGACGGCAACAGCGAAATACTGTCACTGCTGGTGGGCAGCAGCAGTTGCCGGGGCAAGTCGCTCGGCACGCTGCCCTTGTGCAGGAACAGGTCGTAGCAACTGTGTTCCAGCGCATCCGGGTCGTAGCCGAAATAGCTGGTCATGGAGCCGTGGGGGTCGAGGTCGACCACGACCACGCGCTTGCCCGCCTCGGCCAGCAAGCCGGCTAAAGCGATGGAAGTGGTGGTCTTGCCGACTCCACCCTTTTGATTGGCAACTGCCCAGACTCTCATTCGGTTGATTCCTCCCGGTGGGCACAGGCGCGACCGAGACATTGCATAGGTTATTGAGCCGGTGACGGAGAATTGACGGAGCTTGTCCGCACCGGCGGTTTTGCAGGGGCCGGTGCAGTTTGTGTGCCAGCGCGCCGCAATGCCGCATCCGGTGTTGCATTTGCTGTGCCGGTGCCGGTCAGGCTGCGGCGTACATCCAGGTTACGTGACACCACCAGCACCACGCGCCGGTTGCGCCCGCGGCCTTCGGCCGTGGCGTTATTGGCCACCGGCTGGAATTCACCGTAGCCCACCGACGCCAGGCGCTGGGGGTTGACCCCCTGCATCGCGAGCATGCGCACGATACTCGCCGCGCGCGCCGAGGACAGTTCCCAGTTGGTCGGGTACTGCGCAGTGCTGATCGGCACATTGTCGGTAAAGCCTTCGACGTGAATCGGGTTTTCAAACGGCCTGAGGATCGCCGCCACCTTATCGATGATGGTGAAGGCCTGGTCGCTCGGCAACGCATCGGCGCTGGCGAACAACAGGCTGGAATTGAGCTCGATCTCCACCCACAACTCATTGCCGCGCACGGTCATCTGATTGGACTTGATCAGGTCACCGAACGCGGCGCTGATATCGTCGGCGATGCTTTTGAGCGGGTCGCTGGTACCGCCGATGCCGGCGGCGGTTTCATCGCTGTCGTTGACCAGTGGCTTGGCCGGCGTCACCGTCTTGGGCCGTTCTTCGCCAATGGGAATCGGCTTGAGCGCGCGCTCGGAATCGTTGAACACCCCGACCAATGCCTGGGAAATGATCTTGTACTTGCCTTCGTTGATCGACGAGATCGAGTACATCACCACGAAAAACGCAAACAGCAAGGTGATGAAGTCCGCGTAGGACACCAGCCAGCGTTCATGGTTGACGTGCTCTTCAGGCTCGCGACGGCGGCGGCTCACAGGCGCTCCCCTCCACACACCGAATCACCTGTAGGAGCGAGCTTGCTCGCGAAAAACCCGAGAGCAACGCGTTTATCCAGGATACCCGCGTTATCGTTGACGATTTTCGCGAGCAAGCTCGCTCCTGCAGTGTTCATACCCATCAATCCGAGAAGCCCTGGAGCTTCAGTTCGATGGAGCGCGGGTTTTCGCCCTCGGCAATCGACAGGATGCCTTCGAGCAGCATTTCGCGGTAGCGGGACTGGCGCATGGCAATCGACTTGAGCTTGCTTGCCACCGGCAGCAGCACCAGGTTGGCGCTGGCCACGCCATAGATGGTGGCAACAAACGCCACGGCAATGCCGCTGCCCAGTTGCGAAGGGTCAGCCAGGTTGCCCATCACGTGGATCAGGCCCATCACCGCGCCGATGATGCCGATGGTCGGCGCGTAGCCGCCCATGCTTTCAAACACTTTGGCCGCATTGATATCGCGGCTTTCCTGGGTGTAGAAATCCACCTCGAGGATGCTGCGGATCGCTTCCGGTTCGGCGCCGTCGACCAGCAGCTGCAGGCCCTTGCGTGCATAGCTGTCGGGCTCGGCATCAGCCACGCCTTCCAGGCCCAGCAAGCCTTCCTTGCGGGCGGTGAGGCTCCAGTTGACCACACGGTCGATGCCGCCTGCCATGTCGACCCGTGGCGGAAAAATGATCCAGATCAGAATCTGCATGGCGCGCTTGAACGAGCTCAGCGGCGACTGCAGCAACGCAGCGCCCACGGTGCCGCCGATCACGATCAGCGCCGCCGGGCCGTTGGCCAGGGCGCCGAGGTGGCCGCCCTCCAGGTAGTTGCCGCCGATGATGGCGACAAACGCCAGGGTGATGCCGATCAGGCTCAAGACATCCATCAGAGGCAGGCCTCCACCAGATGCTTGCCGATGTCGTCCAGGCTGTAGACCGCGTCAGCCAGGTCGGCCTTGACGATGGCCATCGGCATGCCATAGATCACACAACTGGCTTCGTCCTGGGCCCAGATGGCGCTGCCGCCCTGTTTGAGCAGGCGCGCGCCTTCACGGCCGTCGGCGCCCATGCCGGTGAGCACCACCGCCAGAACTTTGTCGCCATAGGACTTGGCCGCCGAACCGAAGGTGATGTCCACGCACGGCTTGTAGTTCAGGCGCTCGTCGCCCGGCAGGATCTTGATCGCGCCACGGCCGTCCACCATCATCTGTTTGCCGCCCGGCGCCAGCAGCGCCAGGCCGGGGCGCAGGATGTCACCGTCCTCGGCTTCCTTGACGCTGATGCGGCACAGCTTGTCCAGACGCTCGGCGAAGGCCTTGGTGAAGGCGGCGGGCATGTGCTGCACCAGCACGATCGGCGCGGGGAAGTTGGCCGGCAGTTGGGTCAATACACGCTGCAAGGCCACCGGCCCGCCGGTGGACGTACCGATGGCGACCAGCTTGTAAGCCTTGCGCTTGGGCGCGGGCGAATGGGCGCTCGGT
>NZ_CVTU01000038.1:0-40140 GCF_900004965.1 Pseudomonas sp. 44 R 15 | reverse complement strand
CACCGAGCTGCCCACCCACGACATTGCCCAGTACGCCGCCGACGCCGCCGCCCAGCGCGGCGGTGCCATCTCCGGCGGCCGAGGCGCCTTGGGAGATCAGGATGCCCAATGCCAGGGCTGGTAGAGTCATTTTCATTTTTCTTGTACCTCAAGGGCTGTCTCAGGCGCTCACGGGGTAAAGCACGCCTGTGTTGAGATTAGAGCACAAGCGCGAGCCCCGCCGTTCCTGCGATAGCGATATCAGCCAAGAAAAATTTTTTTCCGCCCCCCCTTGAAATCCTTTTGAGCGTCCATAAATTTTTGATCACGCGATGCCGAATGCGGGTCGCGTACTAAATCACTTGGAGAAACTCAGGAGATTTTAAAATGGCTACTACCCTTTCGTTGGCCCCACTGTTCCGTCAATCGGTGGGCTTTGATCGCTTCAATGACCTGTTCGAGTCGGCGCTGCGCAGCGAGGCTCCGAATTCCTATCCACCTCACAACGTGGAAAAGCACGGTGATGACGCCTACCGGATTGTCATCGCAGTGGCTGGCCTGACCGAGGAGGATCTGGATATCCAGGTCGAACGAGGTGTATTGACGGTTTCCGGCGGCAAACGCGAAACCGACGAGAAGGTCGCTTACCTGCACCAGGGCATCGCCCAGCGTGCTTTCCGGTTGTCGTTCCGCCTGGCGGACCACATCGAAGTGCGTGGCGCGGCCTTGAACAACGGGCTGCTGAGCATCGACCTGCTGCGCGAGGTGCCTGAAGAGGCTAAACCGAAGCGCATTATGATCGGTGGCGAGGCCAAGCCCGAGCTGCGTCAGGTCAGTTTGCAGTAAGGCAATCGGCGGTAAAAAAGGCGCTCTTCGGAGCGCCTTTTTTGTATGCGCGCAGAGTCGCAACCACACGGTCGCGGCCCGCGCGACCATTCATTTTGAACTGCCCGCGCCGCAGAGTGCCGAATCTCTACAACCTGGAGGAATCAGCCATGACCGAAGAAAAGCCCAAGGAACCCGAAGAGCAAACACCGGCGCACTCCACCGAAGAGGAGCGTGAGCGACTGAAGGATTTCAACAAGGACGGTATCCCGCCGGGCGCGTGCTGAAGGGCACTCTCACGTTCTGTCTGAACAGCCCACTTAGCCCTGTGCGCAACCGCGCTAGTGAAATAGAGGTGATTTATGGTCGATGACAATAACGGTCCCGCAGCGCCCTATCCCGGACCGGAAAAACAAGTGCCCGACCTGGGCGAAAGTCACGCGTCAGGCCTGGAGCAAGCTGAATCCGAGCCCAAGCAGGGCACAGGCGAGAAGCCGGAAGATTGGAACCCCCCGCCGGGCAATCCCGGATCGGATCAGGACGCCCAGACCGACCGTAACAATGGCGGTGCGAAGTAGTTCGTCCCACAGCATGAACTGACAAAACCCGGCCAAGCGCCGGGTTTTTCTTTTGCAGGCAGGAAGAATGTCTGCTCCCTGAGTAGGAAATGGTGTTCATGAAGAATTATTTAGGTTGCGCCCGCAGGTGATTCCTACTCGATATTCCCCTCGGCTCAGCCGGTTTTCGTGCCTGCAGATTAATGTCAAGTAATCAGCACGTTAGAAAATATGCAGGCAGTTAACCGGACTTCAGTGCCGTTATTTTTATTAGCTTCCTATCTTTATTTTCAAGTTGGCTATTCCAAAAAGGTCTTTTGTGGAGAAATCCAAGCCATGTTTTATTGCGGGCGGATGTAACAATTTGTTTCAGTTTTCTGCCGTTTTTCGGTACCGGCTAGGGGGCTTTCTGTCGGCGAACAGGTAATTTCCGTTCGTTGCGACGCTGTGGGTTAAGCCTGGGACATTGATGATTTTGCGTGTGTCTGTCCGGCACACTGCAAACAAGGGATTTGACAATTATCGAGGCTTGAACCCATGAATCATGTGATCAATTCCATACTGGAAAATGCATCAACTCGCCCCTCAATCGGCCATACCAACCCCGCGCTACTGCATGACGTTCTATGGCGAGCATTGGAGCACGCACTCAAGGCCAACACGGATGATGCTTCCCAAGCCCCGCACACTCGCGCCTGCCTGAGAATCTATGCTGAAATCGATACGCTGTCGTATCTGGACAAGGGTGATTCGAAATTGGCCGCTGCCCTGGGCAAGGCGTTCTTTGAATCCCGTTCCAGCAAGGACGTCGAGGCGTTCTGGAAGTTGTTGCTGATCAAGCAACTGCTGTTCGAATTGTCGGTCAGGAGCGTGGCGACCCAGATTGCGTCCCAGGCCAGCCTGCCTCGTCAGTTGCTCACGCTTGACCCGCAGTTGATTACAGCGCCTGCGGGAGTAAATATCAGCCTGGGAGTGCTGTGCAAAGAGACTGACCAGCTCAAGCATTCCGTTGTGCTGGTCTTGCAGAAACTGGCCCAGCACGTCGAAGACCGTGGCCTCAAAAAGCCTCAAGTCACTGCGCAGCTCTTGCTGGAGCTGTACAACGCCGTGTGGTCGGGCAGTAATGGCACGGATATCGAATCACAGATTTTTTACGCCGACAGTGTGTATGACGCGTTGCCCGACGTGCATCACGCCCTGGGCCTGGCGCCGCAGGAAAAATGGCTGACCTTGTTCACCTGGTTATACGGCGACAAGGATGGCCGTCCTTATGACACCAACCAGCACACCGAAACCCTGGTGCTGGCGCTGGAAACGGCGCTGCGCAATCGCTACATCGCCGATATCGACAGCCTGATCAAGGACGGCGGCGCACGGCACCGCCTTGAAGAGATTCGTGCCCGTGTGGGCCGGGATCATCCCGAGCATTTCGAGCGTCCCGCCGAACTGATAGATGCACTGAGCAGCATTCGTTTTACCCAGCCGGCCGCCATCGACCGTCTGCTGCTGCGGGTGCATGCGTTTGGCTTTCACTATCTGGATATCGAGTTTCGTGAAAACGCCGAGATGTTCAGCAGCGTGGTCGATGAGATTCTGTCCAGCCAGTGGCTGGAAACCATTGGCCTGGGCCAGGGCCGGCACTATCACGAACTGGATGAGCGTGCGCGTCAGGCCGCACTTGAGGTCGCGCTGGAAGGCGGATCGGCCCAGACGCCCGCTGGCCTGTGGCAGGAGTATCTGCAACGCACCACGCCGCTTTACACCCGCAAAGTCGAGCAATACGCCGGCCAGGATTACATTGCGCTGATGGAGCAGGACCCAAGCTATATCCGCATGCACGATGCGCGCAACGCGGTGGAACGGTTTGAAATGATCGACCATTATCGCGACCGCATGAAAATCCACGGAATCGCCGAGTACACCTCGGCCCTCAGCGCGCTGGAGGTGCTGTTTCTGATGAAAGCGGCCCAGGTGCGGGATGGGATCGACATCGCCCTGCAACCCGAAGACCTGGCAGGTGCCGAGCGCACGCTGGCCACCGTGCATGAGGTGTACGAAAACCCGGTGTACCGCCAGCACCTGGCAACGCGCGGCAACCGCCAATACATCACGTTTGGCCCCAGCGACACGGGCAAGCAGGGCGGCAAGGCCATGCACAAACTGAACATGGCGATTGCCAACCAGCACAAGCTGATCGCGGCCCGTTATGGCATCGAGGTGGTCGTCCACGTCATCATGGGCGGGGAACACGCACGGTGTAATGGGGTGATCGCCGAGACCTTGCAGGAGTTCGGCGCGCTGGAGGGCCCGGAAACCCGCTTCATGCTGGCCGGCTGCGCGGAGATGCGCGCGCATCTGCTGACCCGCAACCAGTCCGTCAACTTTCTCAGCCAGTTGTACCGTATGCACGCCGAGCCCCAGCCGAAGCTGTCCGAGGAGGTCATTGCCGGCAGGATTCAACGTTGGGGGGACGTAGTGCGCCGCTACCAGGCGACGTTCTTCGAGCATCCTGCGCTGCCTTCCCTGCTGCGCGACCTGGCGCGATTCGATGTGGTCAGGGCCACCGCCAAAGGCACCCGGCCGCCTTCTCGTATCTTCAACATCAAGGTATTCGAGTCGCGCCCCGATGCCATTCGTGCGATTCCCTGGACCCGCGCCTTGCTGGCCGGTGGGTTGCACAGCGAACTGATCGGCGTCGGGCAGTTCGCGCCAGCGCCGGCAACGCAGCTGTCGAAGGCTTTTAACGAGGATGAGAGCTTTCATACCTATGTCAAAGGGATGGCCTACGCCATTGCGCGAACCGACCTCAAATGCGCCTGGCTGACCCTGACCGGCAGCATTCCGGAGAAGGCCCACATCCTGGCGCTGGCGCAGGCCTTGAAGACTGAAGCTGTCGGCACGGCCGAACAGTTGCTGGCCAGCCTGCACCTGGAAGTGATTGAAGGTAAGCGCTTCGTGTTCAAGGCCACCACCGGCATCGAGCCGGCGGACCCATGGAAAATCAAGGAAAACAGCTTGCTCAACCTGTGGCCCAGTCTCAAGGCCGAGGTCTACCGCAAGGAAAAGAACCTGCGAATCTATCGGTTGTTCCTGATCTACGCCAAAAGCAATCCCGCGTTCATCCAGTCTTCATCGCTGAATGATTTCTACAGCGGGTTCCTCGCGGCCGTGAGTACCGACGCGGGCCTGGTCGATCCTGCAAGTGCCCACCACTTCACCTGGTGATTAACCCGATGGTTAACCCCGATGCCTGGGGCAACCCGGGTATCGGCAGGCGCTACCCTCCAAGAGGATCAACGGTATGGCATTGACCACCCTGATACTGGATGCCCCCGGGCCGCCGTTACTGTTTGAGGAAGTCGATCGATTTCTCGAACTGGGCCTGGGCGTCACCCTCAACCTGCACTATTTCGCGGACAAAGAGCGCATTCGGCAGCACTACGGCACGCGCATTGACTATGCCGAGATCAACTGCCATGACGAGCCTGGATTTATCGCCGCCGTGAGTCAGGCCGGGGGTTACAGCGTGTTCAAGACGCGCCTGAACATCCCCCTGGGCGCCGGCCTGATCCGAGCCGCCACCTCGTCGGCGCTGGCCACGCCACTGCGCGCCATTGCCCAGGCTGGCACAGGGGTCAATCATATTGATCGGCTGGCGTGCGAGCAGTGCGGCGTGGTGATCCTTAATACGCCGGGCTCCAACGCGGCCGCTGTTGCCGAGTACGTCCTGGCCCAGGCGCTGTTTCTGTCGCGCGACCTGGATGACTACAACGCCGAAACGCACAACGGCCATTGGGCAAAAGGCACCTTGGCACCTGCCTCCGAATACGCCGAACTGACGCTTGGGCTGGTGGGCACCGGCAGCATTGCCCGGCAGGTGGCGCGCAAGGCTGCGGCGCTGGGCATCAAGGTGATCGCCACCGGGTCCGAACGTTTTACCGAACCGGTAGCGCACAGCCTCGGACTTGAACGACGCGCAGGTCTTGAACAGTTACTGGCCGAGGCGGACATCGTCTCGATCCACGTACCGCTCACCCCCCAGACCCGAGGCTTGTTCGGCACTGCCGAGTTCCGGCAGATGCGCCAGGGCTCAATCCTTATCAATACCGCGCGCGGCGGGATCGTCGACGAGCAGCAATTGGCCGCCTTCATGCGCCAGTTTCCCAGGCACGTCAAAGCCGTGGCCATCGATACCTTTGCCCTGGAAAAAGACCGTTTCGCCTCGCCATTGACCGATATTCCCAATGCGCAATTGACGCCGCACATCGCCGGCAATACCAGCACGGCAATCCGGACGGCGTCACGCCAGATCGTCGACAAAATCCACGCATTCAGTGCCGCCGCCACCGCGCGTTAACCCACAGGACACAAGGAAGGCCCCATCATGCAAACCTCTATTTTTACCCGTCTTGACGCCCTGAGCTGCACCGACCTCAGCGATGCGATGGACCGCCTCAATATCGTTTGCCAATGCACCGACATCATGCCCCTGGACCGCACGTTCAAGCTCACGGGCAAAGCCTGGACCCTGCGCTACGGCCCTATTGGCCAGGACGGCGGCTCGGTGGGTGATTACATCGATGACCTCGAAGCCGGCCAGGTGGTGGTGATCGACAACCAGGGGCGGCAGGACACCACCGTGTGGGGGGATTTGCTGACCTCGACCGCCTCGCGCCAACACTTGGCCGGCACGGTGATTGACGGCATCTGCCGCGACGTTGACCGTGCGCTGGAACTCGGCTACCCGATCTTTTCCCGAGGTAACTGGATGCGCACCGGCAAGGACCGCGTGCGTGTCGAAGCGATCCAGGCACCCGTGACGCTGGGCGGCGTACGGGTACAACCGGATGACTGGTTGCGCGGTGATGGTGATGGCCTGGTGGTGATTCCATCCGGTTCACTGAGCCAGGTGCTGGCGGTGGCCGAAGAAATCCACCAGGCCGAAGAGCATATTCGTGCGGCGATCGAGGCGGGCGTGCCGTTACGCCAGGCGCGTGCCGATTACGGCTACCACGCCTTGCAGACGCCGCGCCGCTGACAGCCCAACGACAGAAGCCGCAGTGGACGCGGCTTTCGTCTTGGGTACAACTGCCGGCCTCATCGCAGACGCGTGCCCGGGATGTATCCGCTCACAGCATGCGGCGCAGTACGTCGTTGCGAGGGTCGCGGTCGAACAAGCGGTGTTTGAGCGCGCCCGCGATATGCAGCACGATCAGGACCAGCAAGGTATAGGCCAGGACTTTGTGCAGCCATTGGAATACCACAAACCAGTTGTCATTCTTCGGCAGCAGCTCCGGCAGGTTCACGCCGAAAAAGAACACGCCGTCGCTCATGGTGAAGGTGCTCGACATCGAGTACCCCATCAGCGGTACGGCCACGATCAGTACGTACATGGAGCGTTGTACGAACCGTGAGAGGAATCGCTCATGCGCCGCCAGGGTGAGCGGTGGCTGCGGAAGGGCCGGGGTGCGAACACGCAGGGCGATCTGTACCAGCACCAGCAGAAACGCCAGCACGCCGAACGATTTGTGCCACGGGTAGTAGAGGGTGAATTTACTCACGACTTCATCATCAAGCCCGGTCATGTGCCAGCCGGCCCAGAGCAGCCCGGCTATGACGACGGCACGCACCCAGTGCAGGATGCGCAGGGACACGGGATACCGATCGATTGCCGTTTGTGTTTGGTTGTTCATCGCAGTCTCTTTATTGATCATCAAGGCGTCGAAACGCACGGCTGAATCCCACCCTCTGCGACCAGGGCCGAGAGGGTGGCAGGTGCAGTGACTGTTCTAGGCAGGCAGCAGCACGGTGATCACTTTCTCCTCGGTGTAGGCCAGCGCGCCGCTGATTCCGCCTTCGCGGCCAATACCGCTGGCCTTGACGCCGCCCCACGGCAGGTTGGCGTCCAGCGGGCTCCAGCAGTTGACGCCGATGGCGCCGGCCTTTACCGCTGCAGCCACGCGGTGCGCGCGCGCAAGGTCGGTGGTCCACACCGTGGCGGCCAGGCCGTAGGCGGAGTCGTTAGCCAGTGCCACGGCTTCTTCTTCGCTGTCGAAGGTGATCACCGTGCCGACAGGGCCGAAGATCTCGTCCTGGGCGATCGCCATGTCATTGCGGGCATTGGCGAAAATCGTCGGACGCACGAACCAGCCCTGGTCCGGGGTGGATACGCCGCCGGCCAGCAGCGAGGCGCCTTGGTCGATACCCAGCTGGATGTAACGGTTGACGCGATCAAATTGCGCTTTCTTGGCCACCGGCCCCATCTGGATGTCAGGCTGGCGAGGGTCGCCGACCTTGATCGAGCGAGCGGCCTCGGCCAGGGCGGCCGCGAAGCGCTCGGCGAGGCTGCGCTGGACCAGGATGCGCGAGCCGGCGGCACAGATCTGCCCCTGGTTGACGAACAAACCCAGTGTGCAGCCGAACAATGCATCGTCGAAGGGCGCATCGTCGAACACAATCTGCGGGCTCTTGCCGCCCAGTTCCAAGGCCACGCGCTTGAACAGCACACCCGCAGTGCGCTGGATCTCACGCCCGGCCTCGGGGCTGCCGGTGAAACTGATCTTGGCCACATCCGGGTGTTCGCACAGGGCCCGACCGACCTGCGCACCGTAACCGGTCACCACGTTGATCACGCCGTCGGGAAATCCCGCTTCCTGCGCCAGCGCCGCCAGGTGCAGGGCCGATTGCGGGGTTTCTTCCGAGGGTTTGATCACCACGGTACAGCCTGCCGCCAGCAATGCGGCGAGCTTCCACACGGTGATCATCAGCGGTGAGTTCCACGGCACAATCGCGCCCACCACGCCTACCGGCTCGCGGACGGTGTACGAGAGGGTCTTGCGACCGAAGTAGCCGCCGGTGGGAATGGTGCGCCCTTCAAGCTGATTGGCCCAGCCGGCGGCCGCGCGCAGGTTGGCGATGGCGTTGGGCAGGTCCATCCGGCGCGGTTCGAGCGGTGAGCGGCCGATGGCGTCGGCGTCCATGTCGGCCAGTGATTCGCTGTCGCGCTCCACCAGGTCGGCGAGTTTGGATAGCAGCCGACCGCGCTGGGCGCCGTCAAGCTGGCTCCAGGCGCCACCTTCCAGTTGGGCGCGCGCCGCTGCCACGGCACGGTCGACATCGTCGGCGGTGCCGCTTGCGCAACTGCCGTATACCTGTTCGGTCACGGGGTTGATGAGGGGGATGCGCGCTCCGTCGCTGGCGTCGCAGGGCGCGCCCTGGATAAAGTGTTTCAGGTGCTCGGTCATGTGGGTGTCCATGCGTGATGGGAGGGGTTGGAGATGACGCACTCAGGCCTTGAGGGAGGCCAGGGCATCGCCGAAAATGTCCAACGCCTTGAAGAACAGCTCGCGCGTGATCGTCAGCGAAGGCATCACACGCATCACGTTGCTGTAACGCCCGCAGGGAATCATCAGTACGCCGTGGTTCATCAGGTAGCCCATGAGCTGGCCGATCTTGGCGCCTTCGAGCGGCGTCTTGGTGGCGGCGTCTTCAACCAGCTCGATACCGATCATCAGGCCGCGACCGCGAACTTCGCCGACGAACGGGCTGTTGAACCCGCGGATACGTTCCTGCGCTTCCAGGCCCAGGGTGTGGGCGCGATCGAGCAGGCCGAGTTCCGGGTCCTGCAGGATGCTGATATTGGTCAACGCCACGGCCGCAGACAGCGAGTTGGCGGCGAAGGTATTGGGCATCGAACCGTCGGGAATCTGTGCGGCGAGGTCCGCTCGCATGATCAGCCCGGCCATCGGCAGGTCGCTGCCAATACCCTTGCCGAAGGTGAGCATGTCGGGTTTGACGCCGGAGTGCTCGACCGCCCACATCTTGCCGGTGCGGCCCGCACCGGACTGGACTTCGTCAACGATCAGCAACGCGCCGGCGCGGTCGCAGGCCTTGCGCAACAGTTGCAGGAATTCGGGGGAGGGCGGCACGTAGCCGCCTTCGCCCTGCACCGGCTCCACAATCACGGCGGCCACGTCATCGGCGGCGGTGTAAGGGCTGTTCAGCAGGTAATCCACGTAGTCGCCGGCAATCTGCTCGGCACTTTTTTGCGTGGTGTCGAAGGGAAAACGGTAGGCATAGGGGTAGGGTGCGTGAATCACGCCGCCCATCATCGGGCCGTAGCCCTTGCGGTAGGCCGTGCCGGTGGTCAGCGCGCCCGAGGCGTTCCACACGCCGTGATAGCCGCCGTGGAAGGCGAGGATCTGGTGGCGCCCGGTGATGCGTTTGGCAAACTTGATGGCCGCTTCCAGCGCATCGCTGCCGCTTTGCGTGAAGAACGTGATGCAGTCGCCGCGCAAGCCATCGGGCGCGATCTCGGACATCTTGGCGGCCAGTTCGGTGCGGCGGGTGCTGTTGATTTCCAGGGCATGCATCAGCACTTCGGACTGTTCGCGGATGGCTTTTACCACCAGCGGATGACAGCGGCCGACGCTGCTGACGCCCACGCCTGCGGAAAGGTCGATGTAGGTGTTGCCGTCGGGGTCCTTGAAGGTCGCGCCGAACGCGCGGTCCATGGCAATAGGCATGCGACCGCCGCCGCGCGCCATCGATTCGGTACTCGCCGACAACGCCAGCGCTTCGCGGGTCAGCGGGCCGGGCAGGGTGCTGGAAATAATGTGCGGGGCATCCGCGAAATGCAGGGATTCTAGTTTGGACTCAATCATGACGCACTCTCTGGAATGTCGGTTTCAGTATGTGGATCATTCTCATAGAGAGTGCCTGTCCGTTAGCCCGAATCGGCAAATGATGAATCGGTCCATCGGCAGGCTCCGCCAAAGGCCCTATTTGAGAAGAAACTTCGCGGTAATTGATCTATGTGCGAATATTGCAAGGTAGCTTGAAATAAAAACAAAAATTGGCAGAGGCTTTTCGCACATTATGAAAAATCATCATATAAGCCATTTTCGCGATATCCACGTCCATGCGGCCAATGTCCAGGAGTGGAGCCAGGATTACAGCCAGTTGACGGCCGGTCCGGCCGAGAGTTCGTTGATGCAGCTGACCACTGCGCGTTGCCACGTGTTTCGCGAGCAGATCAACCAGCGGGTGGTGCAGCGCGGTGTGGCACCGCGAGACAAGATGTGCTTTGCCGTGCCGATCAGCGTGCCGGGTTCGACGCGCATGCAGGGTCGCGAAGTCGATGACAGCAGCCTGTTCTTTCTGCAGGGGGGCGAGGAGTTCATGTTCCATATGCCGATGGGCATGGAACTGCTGTCCGTGACCTTCGAGCGCGAGTGGTTCGAGCAGGTACTGGAGCAAACGGCGTCGGCCAGTGAGATCAGTCGGTTGCTGCGCCAACCGGTGATCCGGGTGTCTGCGCAACGCTTCGCCCAGGCTCGGCTTGGATTGCTCGCCGTGCTCTCCCTGGCGGAGGTCGGCGAGGAACTCGACAGCGCGGGCGAGCAGGGGCTGGAGCGGGCGTTGCTCGGTGAGTTGTTGCAATTGCTCACCGACCCGGCCTGCGACAAGCTCCAACGCAGCCCCAGTTCCACGCGCAGCTTCATTGTCGAGAAATGCCACCGACTGGCGACCGCCGAAAGAATCGACGTGCCCAGCGTCAACGAGTTGTGCCAACGCCTGCAGGTGAGTCGGCGCACCGTGCAGAACAGCTTCCGCTCGGTAGCCGAGACCACGCCGCTGAACTACTTGCGCTCTGTCCGGCTCAATGGCGTGCGTCGGACCCTGATGTGTACCCTCGCGTCCCGCCTCTCCATCGGTGATGCCGCCGCCCAGTGGGGCTTCTACCACCTCAGTCATTTTGCCGAGGAGTACCAGGCACTGTTCGCAGAGTTACCGTCCCATACCGTCCGCGCCGCCATCCCCGTCTGCGCGCGCGCGTGATGGCCTGCACGGCGGCGCAACGGCACGCCACGGGTTAAGCGCGGAACTGATCCATCAGTTTCATTTGCTGATTGGCCCGTTCGTTGAGCTGGCTGCTGATCTGCGCCGACTCGCCCGCCTGCTCGGTCAATGTCTCGGTGACACCGCGAATGGTCGAGACATTGCGATTAACCTCCTCGGCCACCGCGCTCTGCTCTTCTGCCGCGCTTGCGATCTGCAGGTTCATGTCATTGATCACCGTCACCGCTTCGCTGATTTTACCGAGCGCCTCCACCGCCTGATGGATCTGGCTGGCGTTGCTCTGGGCCTGAGTCTGGCTTGAATGCATGGTTGCCACCACGCCACGTGTGCTGGCCTGGATGCGCTCGATCACCAGGCGAATTTCCTCTACCGAGTCCTGGGTACGCTTGGCGAGGTTGCGTACTTCGTCGGCAACCACTGCGAAACCTCGGCCGCTTTCCCCGGCCCGCGCGGCCTCGATCGCGGCGTTGAGGGCGAGCAGGTTGGTCTGCTCGGCGATGCTGCGGATCACTTCCAGTACCGAGCCGATCTGTTCGCTGTTGACCGCCAGGGCTTCGACTTCCGTCACGGCCTTGCTGACTTCGCTGGCCAGCGCGTTGATGTCACGGGTGCTGCGCTCGATGATCGTGATGCCTTCCCTGGACGCCTGGTCTGCGCCCCGGGCCGCCATCGCTGCGTTTGACGCGCTGTTGGCGACTTCGTGGGCCGTGGCGCTCATTTCGTTGGACGCGGTTGCCAGTTGATCGATCTCGCGAAATTGCACCTGCATCCCTTCGCTGGTCTGGCGCGCGATGTACGACGACTGGTCGGCGGTGCCGCGCGCAGCGGTGATGCTCTGCTTGAGTTGCGCAATGGTGGGTTGCAGTTTGTCGAGAAACTGGTTGAACCCGTTCACCAGTTCGCCCAGTTCATCTTTTTTGCGGTAATCCAGCCGCTGGGTCAGGTCGCCATCGCCGCTGGCGATCGCCTTGAGCATCCGAGCGACGCTGTTGATCGGGCGTGTCACACCGGAGGCGGTGAACCAGATGAGCAGCAAGCCCAACAGCCCTGCACCGACGGCGACCACCAGCGACTCCAGGGTGTCCCGGGTTTGCGTCTGGTCAAGCAAGGTCTGCAGCTTCATCGAGTCCGCCAGCAAGACATCCTTGGGCAGGTCGATGGCCACTCCCCACGCCGGTGCTTCGGCGATGGGCGCAACCGGGTAGACAGCACGAATCAGCGCATCACCGGCCAGCACCACCGGTTTTTGTTGCGTCAATGCCGCAAGCACGGCCTTGCCCTCATCCTTCAACGGAACGTCGATGTTTTTGCCGACCTGGCTCGCATCCGCGCTGTAGGCGGCAAGTACGCCACTGTCGGAAACAATCAGCATGCGCCCTGAACCGTTGAACAGGGTGCGCTGGGCATCGCTCGCGGCAGCTTGCAGGGCGCCGAGCGCGAGGTCGACCCCAAGGGTGCCGATCACCTTGCCATCGGCGATCAGGGGCATCGACAGCGTGGTCATCAGTTGAACCTGCCCGGCCTGGGTGTCGGCATAGGGCGCCATCAGGCAAGTGCGTCGCGTGTCTCGCGGGCAGGTGTACCAACTGTTGTAGGGCGTGCCGCTGATGCTCAACTCGGTCTTCTGCAAATCGCTTTCGGGAACCAGAATATTCATCGCTTGACCCGCGCCGCGATTCCAGGCGCTGGCAAAACGTCCGTTCTCGTTGGCGGCGCGTGCGGCGTCGTTGACGAACTCACTGTCTTTGCCATCCAGCGCATCAGGTTCGTACACCAGCCAAAGCCCGAGAATCTCGGGATTGCGTTCGAACGTGGTCTTGAGCGCCAGGTTAAGTTCTTCACGCAATGTCGCAGCCGCCAACCCCCGCTGGGCGGCCATGGTGCGCAAGCCGGCCGCCTGGTCGGAAAAAGCGGTGATGATCTGCCGGCTGCGGGCGAATTCGCCCTGCAGGTTCTTCGCCTGTTCCGCCGCCCTGGCCAGCAGCAGGGTCTTGCCGCTGTCAGTCAGCATCGTACTGCTCGAGGTGCTAATCAACTGGTTGTTCTGGTTGCCCTGGTAGAGATTCATGCCGACGATCAGACCGATCACGCCAAGCAGGCACAAACCCGACAAGAGGACGAATTTCAAACGGATGGAAAGGGCGTCGAGCATTGGGCTATCTCACTGGTAAACCGCGTGTTGATCGATCATCGGTTGGTGTGGCACCACCGACTTTTTTTATTGGATGTGTTACTGCATCGGCTGATGTCACTGATTCATGACACCCGGTTGCGTGGCCTGACCAGCAGCGCTGCCATCAACAGCAATGCCGCACAGGTGGCCAGTACGGCGACGAAACCCGCGTCGAACGCCGAACGGGCCGACCCGATCAGCATCGCCGCGTCCTCCGGCGCCAGCGTCGCGGCGACCACCAGCGCATCGTCGAGGCTCTCGAAGATCATGGGGTTCAGGGCCAGCCATGGCGCAATCGTCTGGCTCGCCGAGTAGGCGTAGATGGCCGATAACAGGCTGCCCGCCAACGTCACGCCTGCGGCGCCGCCCAGTTCAAAGGAGACTTCCTCAAGGGAGGCGGCCATGCCGGCTTTGTCGGCGGGCACGCTGAGCATGATCGTGCTGGACGCTGCGGTCAGTGCGGCGCCCATCGTAAGGCCCAGCAGCGCGAGGCTGACGATCTGCACTGGCACTGCGGCGTTGTGCGCCAGCAAGTAGGTCAGCATTGCGGCAGCCGAAAGCAGCAGCGTCCAGAACAGCATGCGCTGCTCTCCCAGGCGCGGCAGGTAATGCCCGGCTAGCGGCCCGGCGACGAACGAACCCAGCGGCAGCGGCAGGATGAACAGCGCCGCCTCCAGCGGCGACAGGTCCAGCACCAGTTGCAGGCGTTGGCTGAAGACCAGTTCCATGCCGATCAAGGCGGCGGCTGATACCACTGCCGAAATCACCGCATTTCTGAAGCCAGACGTGGAGAACAGCGACAGATCCAGCATCGGCTGATCGGCCCGCCGTTGACGTCGAATGAAAAGCGCCAGAAATAGCGTGCCCAGGACCAGTGCTATCAGCATGGCCTCGAAGGAGGGTTGCCGTTTACCCAGCTCCTTGACCGCATAAGCTACGCTGATCAAACCGATCATGACCTGCAGCGAACCCAGCCAGTCCCAGCGTGTCTGGCTATTTCCCGGATGATCGGGAATGGCTATCGCCCCCAGCAGCAAGGCCAACAGCACAATTGGCACATTGATCAGGAATACCGAACCCCACCAGAAATGCTCCAGCAACAATCCACCTACGACCGGTCCGAATGCGGCGCCCCCTGAAGCCACTGATGCCCATAGTCCGAACGCCATCGCCTGTTCGCGTCGGTCGGTAAACGTCAACCTTACCAGGGCCAATGTGGCGGGCATCATCATCGCCGCGCCCACCGCCAGGAACCCACGGGCAACGATCAAGACGCTGGCCGATGGCGAGAACGCAGCGATCAGCGAGAACAGGCCGAAAACGCTCAGGCCGCCGATAAACAGCCGTTTGTGCCCGAGACGGTCGCCGAGGGTGCCCATGCCCAACAGCAGGCCGGCGGCGATCAACGCGTAGATATTGATGATCCAGAGCTTTTGCGACGCCGTGGCGCTGAGCTCCCGCGTGAGTGTGGGCAGCGCGGTGTACAGCACCGTCATGTCAATGACGATAAGCAGCAGCGCGCTTGAAATGATGGCAAGTATCAGCCAGCGACGTTTGGAGTCGGTAAAGGGCATGGCTGGCGTCCGTAAAAGAGGGCTGGACCTAGCATGCCTGAATGCACAAGGGCGCCGTTATCCCAAATCGGCCGTGACTTTCGGGGCATTGCCGGTCGGGTGTGACGCCGGCGATGTTACCGATTTGGGATAGCGGGGTGTTCGTGGGCGGGCATAGGATCGAATACAGCGTGCAATCCCAAAAACAAAAGCGCTATCTGGTACCGATGGCGCCTTGATCGGTCCTATACCACAGCGACTGCCTCATACAATAAGGTTAATAAGATGAGTGTATCTATCCCGGTCAACAGCTCCACGGAGCTCAAGCGTGGCGCCTTGGGTGTCGGCTTTATCATCTTCTTCGTGATTTCGGCGGCGAGCCCGCTCAGCGTTATCGCCGGAGGTTTCCCGATTGGCATCATGTTGGGCAACGGTGCCGGCACCCCGGCGTTGTTATTGCTGGCCCTGGCGGTGCTGCTGGCGTTTTCGGTCGGTTACACCACCATGGCCAAGCATGTCACCAACGCAGGTGGTTTTTACGCCTTTACCTCGCGCGGCCTGGGCGGCCTGGCCGGAGGGGCGGCGGGCGTGCTGGCGATGTTTGCCTACAACATCCTGCAGGTCGGCCTCTATGGCATGTTCGGCGGCGTGGTCAGCGGCACCATGGAAAGCGTATACGGCGTGGTGTTGCCCTGGTGGTCCTACTCGCTGATGGCGATGGTCAGCATCGCGATCCTGGGCTATCGCAAGATCGATCTGTCCGCCCGCGTCTTGTCGGTGGTCGTGATTGCCGAATACCTGGCGATCCTGACCCTGGATATTGCGATTCTCAAGACTGGCGGCGACAGCGGTGTCAATCTCGACTCGTTCACCCGCCAGCATGTGTTCAGCGGTACCCCGTCGATCGGCCTGCTGTTCTGCTTCGCGGCCTTTATCGGCTTCGAGGCCACGACGATTTACGGCGAAGAAGCGAAAAATCCGCACCGCACCATTCCGATTGCCACCTACAGCTCGGTGCTGCTGATCGGCGGCTTTTACGCGCTGTCGGTCTGGTCGATGGTGGTGGGCGTAGGTACGGATAAAATCGTGCCGATGCTGCAAGCCCTGCAGGACCCAACCACCTTTATCTACGGCATGTCGGACCACTTTGTCGGCCCGTACCTGACGCAGATTATCCGGGTGCTGTTCATGGTCAGCATCTACGCCGGGCTGCTGGCATTCCATAACGCCGCGGCGCGCTATTTCTACGCGATCGGGCGCGACGGTCTGCTGCACAGTCTGTTGGGCACCACCCACCGTGTGCACCAAAGCCCGCATATGGGCTCGGCGCTGCAAAGCCTGATCGCCGCCGTGGTGGTGCTGATCTTCGCCGCCATGGATGCCGATCCAATCCTGCAACTGTTCGCCTGGTTCTCCAACCTCGCCACCTTGTGCGTGATTTTGCTCATGGCGATGACTTCGGTCTCGGTGTGTGTGTATTTCCACCGGCACCCGGAACTCAATGTCGGCCTCTGGCGCGGGCGTATCCTGCCGATTTTCTCCAGCCTGGCCTTGCTGATGGTGCTGATACTGGCGGTGGTGCATTTCGATGTGCTCACCGGCGCCAGCCAGCTTTTGTCCTACGCACTGTGCGCGGTCATTCCAGCGGCGCTGCTGGGCGGCATTTTTCTCGCCGCGCGACTGCGCAAGGTCTCGCCGCAGCGCTTCCTGGCGCTGGGCAGCCACAAACTCTAAGGCATCAAGCGATACCGCCCCACTGCACACTGTTCGCTTGCCGTTGTCCGGCAAGGCTCGCCAGCGTTAAAGGAAGATGACACATGCACCACTACAAGATGCTTATCAATGGGATTCAGGTTGCCGGTGAAAACGGGCAGTTTGATGTGATCAATCCGGCTACCGGCGCCGCATTCGCCCAATGCCCGGCCGGCTCGCTGGCTCAATTGGACGACGCGGTGGCCGCCGCTCAAGTGGCCTTCAAGGCGTGGCGTCACGTTTCCCATGCTCAACGCTGCGAGCGGCTGTTGGCGATTGCCGAGAGTATCGAGCAGGGCGCCGATGAGTTGGCCCGGTTGATCGTGCAGGAACAAGGCAAACCGTTGGAACTGGCGTTTTCCGAAGTCATGGGCGCCGCCGCGTGGACCCGCTATGCGGCCGGGCAGCAGATTGAAGTGGAGCTGGTGGAAGAAACCCCGACCCAGCGCATTGAGCTGCACCGCAAACCCCTGGGTGTGGTGGCGTCCATCACGCCATGGAACTGGCCGTTCATGATTGCCGTTTGGCACATCATGCCGGCGCTGCGGGCCGGCAACTGCGTGGTCAGCAAGCCGTCGAGCCTGACGCCGCTGAGTACCCTGCGCCTGGTGGAAATCATTGCGAAGCATGTACCCAACGGTGTGATCAACTGCGTGACCGGCGAGCAGGGTTTCGGCAGTGCGATCACTTCGCACCCCGGCATTCAGAAGATTGTCTTCACCGGTTCCACCGCCACCGGCCAGAGCGTGATGCGCGGCGCTGCGACCAATCTCAAGCGCCTGACCCTTGAACTGGGCGGCAACGACGCTGCGATTGTATTGCCCGGCACATCGGTGGAAGAGGTCGCCGAGGAAATTTTCCAGGCAGCCTTCCTCAACATGGGCCAGACGTGCGCAGCGCTCAAGCGTTTGTACATTCACGAATCCCAATACGAGGCCTTCGCCGACGCGCTGACGCTGATTGCCCAGCGCCAGGTGGTGGGTGATGGCCTGGAGCCCGGCGTCAACTTCGGGCCGGTGCAGAACCTTGAGCAATTGCAGTTGGTTGAAGCCCTGGTCGCCGATGCACGGGATCAGGGGGCGCGGGTCCTGTGTGGCGGCGCCCGTCTGGACCGTCCGGGGTTCTTTTACCCACCGACATTGGTTGCGGATGTGACCGATGGCCAGCGTCTGGTGGACGAGGAGCAATTCGGCCCGGTGTTGCCGCTGATCGCTTACAGCGACGTCGAGGACGTGCTGCGCCGCGCCAACGCCGGTGACATGGGCCTGGGTGGCTCGGTATGGGGCCCGGATGTCGAGCAGGCGCAAGCGTTGGCCAGCCGCCTGGAAAGTGGCGTGGCCTGGGTCAACTGTCACGCCCGGATCCAACCGAATACGCCATTCGGCGGCAGCAAGATGTCTGGCTTCGGTGTCGAGTTCGGCCTCGAAGGGCTGTTGGAGTTCACCGGCCAGCAATTGCTGTTCGTCAATAAGCGCGCGGGCGAGTAACCCTCGGCCAACAGGGGCGCGGCGTCGCTGCACCCCTGTTGCCGCTATCTGAGACAGCCTTTAACGACGCGCTTCAAGGAGCTTCGATCATGCGCTACCCATCCACTTTATTCTTCGGCGGTACGCTGGCATGCAGCTTGACGCTCTGCGCCATCAGCCAGGCCCAGGCCTATGAGCTGTACAGCGATGACAGCCGCCATCTCAACGCAGACATGACTGCCGTATTCGGTATGTTCAACAGTCGCAAGAACTACAACGGCACGTCGGGCGGCTCAACCTGGCGTGAAGGCTTTATCAAATACGGCCTGAGCGGCGACCAGTCCCTGGCAGGCAACGGCACCGCCTACGGTGCGTTCGCCCTGCTCAGCTCCGCCACCTGGGGCGACGGCGACGCGGCCGGCAATACCCTGGGCACCGAACGCACCACCAAAATCGAAGACGCTTACCTCGGGTGGCGCTCCGGCGACCTGTTCCCGGCACTGGGCCAGGACGGCGTGGATATTTCCGGCGGGCGCCAGGTGGTCAAGCTCGGCAGGGGCTTCCTGGTCAACGATGACGGGCCGAACCTGGGCAAGGGCCCGGCCGATGGCGCGCTGAACCGGGGCGGTGCCTACTATCTGGCGGCGCGGCATGCGTTCGATCAGACCGCGTTCCTGCGCCTGGGTGGCAAGGACGGCCTGCATGGCAGTCTGTTGTGGCTCAAGTCCGACAACCGCGCCCAGGCCGAAACCGAAGTGGCCGCCGGTACCCTCGATTACACCACCAAGCCCGGCACCCTGGGGTTGACCTGGGTGCATGGCATCGATGTAAACGATCGCTGGGCCAGTGATTTTCAGCGCCAGCGCAAGGGTATGAATATCTACAGCGTGCGTGGCGAAGGCGACGCGGGCCTGCCCAATGTCAGCCTGGCTTTCGAATACGCCTGGCAGGACAAGGACAGCGGGCCGGAAAAAGCCTGGTACGGCGAAGCCGGTTACACCTTTGCCGATGTCGCCTGGGCACCCAAGGTCACCTACCGTTACGCCCGCTACTCACAAAAATGGGATTCGCTGTTCACCGGCCAAAGCACGGGCTACGGCACCTGGCTGCAAGGCGAAGTCGGCGGCAACTATTCCGGACCGTTCAACAGCAACACCCGCATCCATCATGTGGGCCTCAAGGCCACGCCGCTGGAAAACCTGACCCTGGGCGCGTTGTACTTCGACTTCGAGACCGTGCGCAAAAGCAATGCACTGAACCTCGATGCGCGGGAGCTGGACGTGTACGCCGAGTGGGCGGTCAACCCGCACCTGATCATCACGCCCCTGATCGGTCTCTACAAACCGAAACAGGACTCCACCACGGGCGGCAACCAGGCCGTCGGCAACGGCACCAATGTGTACAGCCAAGTGACCGTCGCCGTACCGTTCTGATCCACCCTGGCTGTCGCGTCTTGACCTCAGGACGTGGCGGCGCCCGGCTGATTGCGCATGTTCTCGGCAATCCGCCGGGTGGTGTCCATCACCATCTCGATCACGGTTTCCTGGCGCAGCAGCTTGAAGCTCTGGGTGCTGCCGACAGCGGACAGGCTGCCCACCACCTCGTCAATATCCGGCTGGATGATCGGCGCCGCGATGCCGGTCAGGCCCAGGTTCAGTTCATCGTGGGTCATGCAATAGCCGTCCTTGCGAATCTTCTTCGTGGCCTTGGAAAAGCTTGCCCAGTCGTAGGCACTGTCCGCATCGCCGGCCATGTGTTCTTCGAACAGGCGTTGCAGGCGACGGCCTTTCTGAAAGGCGATCAATACCTTGGATTGCGCGCCACGAAAAAACGGCAGCGGGTGCCCGCGCCCGAAGGAGAAGTGGTAAGTGTCGGTGGGTTCGGCGATGTAGGTGTTGATGATGCGTCCGTCATAGAAAACGCTGGCGAACACCGCAAGGCCGGTCTGCGCCGACAACTCATGCATCAGTTCGCGCCCGGCGAGGAGGATGGGGTCGTACTGGCGCATCATCCAGTCCAGCTCGATCACGCGCGGCCCCAGGCCATAGTTGCCGGCGTCCACGCGCGTCAGCAGCCCGGCGTCGCATAACTCCTTGACGTAGCGGTACGCGGTGGCACGCGACAGGCCCATGCGCTCGGCGATGGTGTCCGGGTCGATCTTCAACGTCTGTGGACCGATCAGATCCAGGACCCTCAACAACTTGTTCAGACTGCTCATTTCGTTCCTAGAGAAGGGGTTGCACGCGGGTATGCACTATAGGCGAAAACGCCCCGGATCCACTGTAGGAGCGAGCTTGCTCGCGAAAAACTCACATGCACCGCGTTCCTTCAGGAGGCACGCGTTATCGCTGACGGTTTTCGCGAGCAAGCTCGCTCCTACAGGTCATCACATTAACTTATCTCGATTTAAATATCGCATAAATCTCAATATAAGAGATTTATGATTAAAAATACTTGTCCTGTATGGTTTTATGTGTGATAAATCTCATCAAAGAAAACGCTCAAGTGAGAGGGCTGACAATGAATGGTGCGCAACTGATAGTGAATGCGGCAGCGGCAAGCGGTATCGAGTACTGCTTCGCCAACCCGGGAACCACCGAGATTCCACTGGTGGCCGCGATGGCCAGTGCACCCGCCCTCAAGCCGGTGTTGTCGTTGTTCGAAGGGGTGTGTACCGGTGCCGCGGACGGTTACGGCCGCATCGCCGGCAAACCGGCAATGACCCTGACGCACCTGGGCCCTGGCTTTGCCAACGGCATCGCCAACCTGCACAACGCACGGCGCGCCAACACGCCCATCGTCAATGTGATTGGCGACCACGCGTCATGGCACGTCAATTACGATCCGCCTTTGGCCAGCGACATCCAGGCCCTGGCCGGTACTGTGTCCAGCTGGGTACGCACCTCGCGCACCGCGTCGGGTGTGGGCGAAGACTTGCAGGAAGCCATGCGCGCCGCCTGGCAAGCCAAGGGCCAGATCGCCAGCTTGATCCTGCCCATGGACCTGCAATCCAATACCGTGACCCACAACGGCCAGTTCAGCCCGCTGCGTGCGCCGGTGCGGCGCTTTGCCGGCGACCGCATCGAAGCCGTGGCCCAGGCCCTGCGCGACGGCCAGCGCCTGGTGTTCATCGTCGGTGACCAGGGCTTGTCGGTGGCCGGCCTGGAAGCGGCGGGGCGCCTGGCGCAGCTGCCCGGCGTGCGTATGTTTGCCGAAACCTTCCCGCGCCTGAGCTACCGGGGGGGTGGCTTGCCCGACCTGGATCGCCTGCCGTACTTCCCGGAAGTGGCCATCGAGATCCTCGAGCAGTACGACAAGGTCGTGTGCGCCGGTGTCGTGGAGCCCATCAGTTATTTCGGCTACGAAGGTATCCCGTCGCGACTGGCTGAGCGTGAGCGTCTGTTGTCGCTGGCCGAAGTGGGCGACGATGTGGCCGGGGCGCTGACCGCGCTGGCCGATGCGCTGGACGCGCCTGCCTACATACCGACGCCGCAGGACATCCAGCTGCCGCCGGGCGAGGCCGCGTTGAGCCCGCAGTCGGTGGGACAAGTGTTGGCCGCCGCGCTGCCGGACGACTGCATTGTCTCGGTCGAGGGCGGCACCTGCGGCTATCCGTTTTTCACCGCCTCTGCCCGTGCCGCGCGGCACCGTGTATTGACCAATACCGGTGGCGCGATCGGCCAGGGCATTCCGGTGGGGTTTGGCGCGGCCCTGGCTGAGCGTGGCAACCGGGTGTTCTGCCTGCAATCGGACGGCAGCGCCCAGTACACCATCCAGACCCTGTGGAGCATTGCCCGCGAGCAGTTGCCGGTGGTGATCCTGATTGCCGCCAACCACCGCTACGCAATCTTGCAGAACGAACTGCGCCGTTTCGGCATGACCGAGCTCGACCCGCAGTCGCTCAAGCTGACCGTGCTCGACACTCCGCGCATCGACTGGAAGGCCCTGGCCAAAGGCTATGGCGTGCCGTCCTGCACCGTACACACCAATGCCGAACTGCAACGGGCGCTGGCCAATGCCGCCGCCGATGCCGGGCCTTGCCTGATCGAAATGGCGCTTTGAAGGAGTCGACCATGAACCAGCTCCCATTATTACCTGCCGTCCAGGCGTTCCTGGACCAGCCCGGTCGCCTGTTCATCGGCGGTACCTGGCAGGACGCCGCCAGCGGTCGCCGCTTTGCGGTGGAAAACCCGGCCACTGAACAGACCCTGACCGAAGTCGCCCAAGGCGATGAGCGCGATGTGAATGCCGCCGTTGCGGCCGCCCGTGCAGCGTTTACCGGCGCCTGGGCCTTCCAGTCACCGGCGCAGCGCGGCCTGTTGCTGTTTCGCCTCGCCGATCTGTTGGACCAGCACCGCGAGGAGCTGGCGCAACTGATCACCCTGGAGAACGGCAAGCCGATCGCCAACGCACGGGGTGAAGCGGCCAGCGCGGCCAACATCATTCGCTACTTCGCCGGCTGGCCCAGCAAGATCGAAGGCAGCACGCTGCCCGTCTCGCCGGCCAGCGGCGCGCCGATGCTCAACTACACGTTGCGTGAACCGGTCGGTGTCTGCGCGTTGATCGTGCCGTGGAACTTCCCGTTGACCATGTGCGTGTGGAAGCTCGGCCCGGCGCTGGCCACCGGTTGCGTGGCGGTGCTCAAGCCCGCCGAGCAGACGCCGTTGGTGGCGATTCGCCTGGTGCAACTGATCGAGGCCGCCGGTTTCCCCGCCGGCGTGGTCAACCTGATCACCGGCCTGGGCGCCGACACCGGCGCACCGCTGGCACAGCACCCGGACGTGGACAAGATCGCCTTTACCGGCTCGACCCAGGTCGGGCGGCTGATCGCCCAGGCGGCCACCGGCAACATGAAAAAGGTTTCGCTGGAGCTGGGCGGCAAGTCACCGAACATCATCCTGCCCGACGCCGACATCGTACGCGCCGCCAAGGGGGCGGCCGACGGGATTTTCTACAACCAGGGCCAGGTGTGTACGGCCGGCTCGCGCCTGTATGTGCACGACAGTGTGCTCGACCAGGTGCTTGAAGAACTGCAGCGCCACGCCGCCGCCTATGTGCTCGGCAATGGCCTGGACCCGGCCAACAGCATGGGCCCGCTGGTATCCGGCCGGCAGTTGAACACGGTCAAGGGCTACCTGCAGCGGGGCCAGGAAGAGGGCGCCCAACTGATCTGCGGCGGTGGCCGTCCTGAGCACCTTGAGCGCGGTCACTTCATTGAACCCAGCGTGTTCCTGGACCGTGCCGAGCGGGCCTGCGTGGCCCGCGAAGAAATCTTCGGCCCGGTGCTGACCGTGATGAGCTGGAGCGAGATCGACGACCTGGTGCTGCGCGCCAACGACTCGCCCTATGGCCTCGCCGCCGGCCTGTGGACCCGTGACCTGCGTTCGGCGCACCGCGTGGCCGCGCAGCTCAAGGCCGGCTCGGTGTGGATCAACTGTTGGAACGTGGTCGATCCGGCGTCGCCGTTCGGCGGTTACAAGCAGTCCGGCTGGGGCCGGGAAATGGGCAAGAACGTGATTGACGCCTACACCGAAACCAAAAGCGTCTTCGTCGATCTGGCCTGAATCGAATAATCACAAGAGGAAATGGCAATGGATCTGGAATTGAAAGGCCGCGTGGCAATCGTCACCGGTGGTGGCATGGGTATCGGCAAGGAAGTCGCACGCTTTCTCTCCGAGGAAGGCTGCAAGGTGGTGATCTGCGCGCGGCGCATGGCGTTCCTGCAACTGGCCGCCGAAGAGATCACGGCACAGACCGGCAATGAAGTGCTGCCGCTGTTCTGTGACACCAATGACATGAAGGCCGTGTCCGAGATGGTCGATGCGGCGTACAAGCATTTCGGCCGTATCGACATCCTGGTCAACGGTGCTGCCGCGCCATCGGGCGTGGTGCGCAATGACATCGAACACGCTGGCGACGATGAGTTGCTGTCGGACCTCAACACCAAGGTGATCGGCTACTTCCGCTGCGCCAAGGCCGTGACCCCGCACATGAAGGCGGCCGGCTTCGGTCGCATCATCAACATCGGCGGGCTCACCGGGCGCAGCAGCAAAGTGCTGTCGGGCATGCGCAACCTGGCGATTGCCCACATGACCAAAACCCTGTCCGACCAGCTCGGCCCGTCGGGCATCACGGTCAACCTGATTCACCCAGGCGTGGTGGATACCCCGCATATCCAGGAGCTGTACGACCGCGAAGCGGTCAAGCAGGGCAAGACCGCGGAACAGGTCGAGCAGGCCTACATCGACGCAACGCCGATTCGCCGCACCCTGGCGCCGATTGAAATGGGCTGGTTGATCGGCTTCCTGGCGTCGCCGAAGGCCGGCGCGGTAACCGGTGAGTCCATCGGCATCGACGGTGGTTTGACGCGCGGCATCTATATCTGAGGAGTATCAGAGATGAGTAACGGAACCCTTTTGGTCGCCACTGTCGGGCAAGCGGTGATTCGCAGCGCCGACGATGGCAAGACCTGGCACCGCCTGGGCCTGGGGCAGGACCTTGAGTTCGATGCAATCACCCGGTCCCTGAGTGTGCATCCCGACACGCCGGAGCGGATCTACGCCGGTACCGACGTGGGCTTGTGTGTCAGCCAGGACACCGGCGGGCATTGGCAGCGCATCGATTCGCCGTTCAACGGGCAGACCGTGTGGAAGGTAGCGGTCGACCCACAGGACGCCCAGCGGATTTTCGTCGGCACCGGCGCGCCGTCGCGTGCCGTGTTGTGGCGCACCCTGGACGGTGGCCTGAGCTGGGATCGCGCTCCGGTGGAGATCCCGGAGTTCTGCGACGGCGTCAGCCGTCCCCGCTTGCTGGCCTTCGCCTATGACCCCACCGACCGCAACCAACTGTGGTTCGGCCTGGAAGAGGGTGGGCTGTTTCACTCCCGTGACGGCGGTGACAGCTGGACCCGCGTCGACGACCGGCTGCTGTGGGACTACAACTCGGACATCCACAACATTGTGGTACTGCCCAATCACGGTGAAAAAGTCATCGTGGTGGTTTGCGTCAATGCGGTTTACCGCAGCCTGGACGAGGGGCTGACCTGGACCGGCATTGTCGGTCGCGAAGCCTTCGGCCTGTATTACCTGCGCGCCATGAACGCGCCGCTGGGCACGGAAAACGAGCTGTACCTGAGTATTTCCGATGGTACGCCGGGCACCACCAGCAAGATCCTGCTATCCCGTGACGCTGCACTCACGTGGACCGTGCTGCCCCTGCCGCAACAACCCAACTCCTGCGTTTGGGCGATTGCCTTCAACCCAGCCAACCCGCGCCAGATCGTGGCGGGCACCAAGTATGGGCATTTGTTCACCTCCGACAATGGTGGCGATAGCTGGCAGAAGCACTGGCGCGAATTCAGCGAGATCGCAGATGTGCTCTGGACGCCTGCCGTGGCGCAGATCAAGGCCGGGCATCAATCCATCGTCAAGAAGAACTGAGGTAATCAGTGATGAAAGTCAAAATCCTTCGGACTCACTTATCGCTATTTGTGAGTGATCCTGATGTGTCGGCACTGTGGTACGCCGACATCCTGGGCATGCACGAAAGTGCCCGGGGCGAAAGTTGGGTCATGATGGCATTTGGCACCAAGCATCACGACATCGCCTTGATTCGTGCAGAACCGGGCGCCCACCAGGGCGGCCTGGGCCTGCAGCACTACGGATTGGAAATCGAAGGTGACATGACCACCTTGCGCCAGCTCTACGGCATGTTGCTGAAGAAGGGGGTGGAGGTGGTGAAAATTACCGATCATGAAATCGGCAACGGCCTGTATTTCAACGACCCCGATTGCAATCGCATGGAATTCTTTCTCGAGACCGAGCATGACGATGCGTGCGGCAAGGCCCGCTTCAAGGCCGCCCGCGCGCCGAGTCGCAACATCACGCTTGATCCCCTTGACCCGATTTGAACCGAGGTTCACCTGATGAAAACCGCGAATTTCGCCAGCTATCACATCCGCAAATGGTACAGCTTCGTCGAAGAAACCCTGGCTAACGAAAGTGGCCAGTTGGCCGATGGCGAACCGGTGTTCAAATACGCCGTGGCCGCCGTGATCGCCAACCCGTACGCCGGCCGTTACAGTGAAGACCTTGCGCAATTGATCGAGCCGTCGCCGCTGCTGGGCGAAGAGTTCGGCCGGCGCATTCAGGCCCTGGCCGGTGCCCGCAAGATCGAAAGCTACGGCAAGGCTATCCTGGTAGGTAGCGCGGGTGAGTACGAGCACGGCAACGCGTTCCTCACCAACCCGGCCGCCGACCCGATCCGCGTTGCCCTGGGCGGTGGCAAGTCGTGGGTGCCGTCCACCGGCAAGCGTGGCGGCCCGGGTTCGACCATCGACGTGCCGCTGGCGCACAAGGATGCACTTTACGTGCGTTCGCACTACGACACGTTCTCGGTGACATTCGGCGACGGCCCCTCGCCGGATGAGCTCGTCGTGATCTGGGCTTTCGCCACGCGTGGACGTCTGCATGCACGCTTGGGCGGGCTGAAAGTAGAAGATGTAAAGGGCCTTGACGGCTTGCACTGATAAAAGCACAGCAATTGTAGGAGCGAGCTTGCTCGCGAAGAACCCACAGGCGCCGCGTTCGCTCAGCAAGAACGCGTTATCGTTGAAGTTTTTCGCGAGCAAGCTCGCTCCTACGCGGTGCCGGACCCAAACCACAACAAGAAAGCGGTGAATAGCGATGAAGCAGGAGAAAACCCAGGTTGTCATCGTGGGCGGTGGCCCCAACGGCATTACGGCCGCGCACTACATGGGAATGTACGGTATCGACTGCATCGTCCTTGAGCTGGCCGATGGCATACTGCCTTATCCGCGTGCCGTGGGCATGGACGATGAGGCATTGCGTGTGTTGCAGGGCATCGGTATCGCCGAACTGGCGGTACGCGACATGATTTGCGATGTGCCGCTGCGCTACTACAACGCGCGCGGTGTGTGTTTTGCCGAGGTCAAGCCAAGTGCTGCGCAATACGGCTGGCCGATGCGCAATATTTTCATGCAGCAACTGCTCGAAGGCACCTTGCGCGAAAACCTTGGGCAGCACACCAGTGTCGAGTTGCGCCAGGGGCATGAACTGCTTGAACTTGAGCAGGACGGGCAGGGCGTGACGCTGCAGGTGCGCGGCGCCGACGGCGAGCTCTACCAGCTCCAGGCCGACTATGCGATCGGCGCCGACGGCGGCCGCTCCACGGTGCGTAAAAAGCTTGGCATTGAACTGCTGGGGTTGACCCATCCACGCAAATGGGTGGTGGTCGATACCGCCAACGACACGCTGGACGCACCTTATACAGCCCTGCATGCCGATCCGCAGCGGCCCTTCGTGTGCATCTACTTGCCTTACCAGCAGCGGCGCTGGGAGTTCATGCTGATGGAAGGCGAGGACGAAGCGAAAATGTGCGAAGAGGCGACGATTCGCAAGCTGATCCACGGGCATATCGGCGACGCCGTCGACCAACTCAACGTCATTCGTATTCGTGCCTATACGCACCACTCGCGCGTCGCTGCGCGCTTTGTCGAAGGGCGTGTGGCACTGGTGGGTGATGCGGCGCATATTTCCCCGCCCTGGGCCGGGCAAGGCCTCAATTCCGGCCTGCGCGACGTGGCCAACGTGGCCTGGAAGCTCGCCGCGATCATCCAGGGCCGGGCGGCGCCATCGATCCTGGCCAGTTACGACCAGGAGCGACGTGGCCACGCCACCGAACTGGTCGCCCTGGCCGACAATATGGGCGCTGTCCTTGGCTTGACCAACCCGCTGATGGCCGGCGTGCGCGACTGGCTGTTCCAGGCCGTCAACAGCGTCGACAATCTGCGCTCGCACTTGCTGGAGTTCAAATTCAAACCCAAGGCGACCATCACCAAGGGGCTGGTCTATCACGAGCGGGCCGAATTGCGTGAGGATGACCTGGTCGGGCAACTGTTCATCCAGCCCAATATCGAGGACGCCCAGGGCCAGCGCCGGCGCCTGGACGAAGTCCTCGGCAACGGCTATGCCGTGCTGGGTTATCGAGTGAACCCGCGCGCACACCTCAGCGAACCGATGGCCGAGTATTGGGCTCGTTGGGGCACGCGTTTCATCCAGGTCAATCGGTCGCGCAGCGGCGTGGGGCGTAACCAGCCGCTGACGGCCAATGACGCCGTGAGTGTGGAGGACGTGGATAACCGCTTGGGCGAATGGTTCTCCAAGGTGCGCGACTGCATCGTGGTGGTGCGTCCGGACCGTTTTGTCGCGGCGATTACCACCCCGGAGCGGCTTGATGGGGTACTGCGCAAGCTGGCGGAGCAACTGTCATGAGCGGCGCCAACGCGTTGCTCGTTGAACTGGACGAGGCCTTGCGCAGCGTCCAGCCCATTGCTCCTTTGGCGCCCGAAGCGCTGGACCGGCTGGAAGGCTACGGTCTGCAGCGCCAGGGGCTCGTGCGGCGCCAGGCCGGCGGCGAGCGGTTGAGCGGCTGGAAGGTCGCCTTTGCCGGCCGTGCGGCGCAAGCACGCTTCGGCCTCGACGAACCGGTGTACGGCGGCCTCACCACGGTCATGCAGGTCGAGCCGGGCAGTGCGGTGTCACTTGGGCGGTTGATCCAGCCCAAGCTTGAGATCGAACTGGCGTTCGTCTTCGGGCGCGCGCTGGAACCGGGCGACTACGCGGATGAGGAGATTCTTGCGGCCATCGCCCAAGTGGCGCCGGCGTTCGAAATCGCCGACTGCCGCTGGCAAGGCTGGCGTTTCGGGCTTGGCGCGTTCCTGGCCGATAACGCCGCCGCCGCACTTTACTGTGTAGGACCGCATGTGCCGTTCGACCCTGTGCGGCATGCCTGCGTGGCGTATCACCTGGAACATGAGGGTGTGTATCTGGGGAGCGGCGATACCCTGGACCGAGAAGACACGCCCCTGTTCAACCTGTGCTGGCTGGTGCGACGCCTGCTGGCCGATGGTCATCGCGTGGAGGCCGGGCAGGTGGTGCTCTCCGGTGCGCTACTGGCGCCGATGGATATTCAACCGGGCACTTATCATCTGCACATGCTTGGCACGGAACTGGCTTTGGTTTTCCAGGCGGGCGTTGTGCCTGTCTAACGCCAACCAATGTCACGGACGACTGAGCCCCTTCGGGCCAATAGCAATAACCCGGCGGCCGAGGAGTGACGAATATGCTCGCTGAAGTCCGAACCTTCAATGACTCCCAACAGCACGCCGGCTCGATCCATGGCTGGCAGCAGGTGTATGACCAGCTCGGTCGTGGCTGCCTGACCAGTGAGCTGCGGCAGCTGTCCGGCGATCGCTTCCAGATCTTCCAGGAGGTGCTGGACAAGCGCGTGGTGCAGCATGGCCGCTCGCCCCAGGGCCGCTTGTGCGCAGCCATGTCACTGGGCAACCCTCCGGTGGTCCAGGGGCAGCGGGTAAGTGCGCAAAGCGTAGTGCTGCTGCGTGATGCCGAAGAGTTCGTATTGCATGCGCCGGAAGGCACGCATTTTTTCGCGTTCAACGTCGATGCCGTGCGTTTCGCCAAGCTGGCGGCCTTCGAGTTATCCAATGAGCAACTCAAGCGTTTGACCAGCGTGCCCGCGCTTAACGTGGATGAAACGTTACTGCTGCGCATTCGTCAGCGCATTCACCCCTTGTTTCGTCACTTTCTGCAACACGCGGACGCCATCAGCCCGGCGTCGGAAAAAATCCTCGAAGACGAGCTGCTTGGTGCGTTCCTCGACCTGTTCAATCACGCCAGCGATGAAGTCCGTTGCCGGCGTGGCAATTTTGCCGTCAGCGCCTATCTGGTCAGGCGCAGCCAGGAATTGATCATCGCCAGTGGCGATACCCCGTTGAGCATCCTGGACCTGTGCGAGCAGTTGCGTGTCAGTCGCAGGACGCTGCAGAACAGTTTTCAGGCGGTAACCGGCATGCGGCCGGTTGAATACTTGCGCAATTTGCGCCTCAACGCGGTCAGGCGACGCCTGATCGAAACCTGCCCGAGCCAGAAAAACGTCGGAGATATCGCCGTGGCCATGGGCTTTTTTCACCTGAGCCATTTCGCCACGCATTACCGCGAGCTGTTCGGTGAATCGCCCTCCGAAACGCGCAGGTCACCGCGCTGAATCACGCCAGGCCTGGGTCCACGCGCTTGCCGATATCCTTGAGCCGCGCCAGTTGGTCGATCATCGAGGGGGCTTCATCCAGGCAACTGACGAAGGTCCACAGGTAGGTCATCACCGCATAGATATGCCCGGCTTTCACCGCCGGCGCCAAGGCCAGTTGGGTGATCGCGACCACGAACAGCAGCGCCGCCAGAATGCCGATGGACAGGAAAGCCACGGCTTCACGATCCGATAGCCAGATGCGCAGCCGCGACAGCACCTGATAGTGGCGGTGCAAGGTGTGCGCACCGACCGTTTCCACCAGGCCGATTTCCTTTTCCAGTCGATTGTTCAGGCGTTCATGCAGGCGTTGATTGCGTCGCGCAAAACCCGGCATGAGCGTGACGCACAGCAGCAGCGCCAGCAGACAGGCCAGGCCGACCCAGGGCTCGATCACCAGCAGCATGCCCGCCGCCCCGACGATTGACACCAGCGCGGTGGCGATTGTCGGCACGTGCTTTTCAAAAAAGTCGACGAAGTCCCGTGCCAGCACGACCCGCGCCGCCGCCTTGGAGGTGCTGTGGCGCTGCAGGCGCTGGTTGAGAATCACCGGCACTGCAAGGTCGGCGTAGATGCGCGTAAAGGTCCGCGTGTCCAGCGCCCGCCGCGCCGCGCCGACTACCCAGAAGCCAAGGACCACGGCGGCATACCACAATGCACTGGCGGCATCGCCGCGGATGATCGAGTCCACGGCAAACCCGGCGAACAGCGGGTAGGCCAGCAACAGCGCATTTTCCAGTGCGACAAGCGACAAGGTGCCGAACAATTTACCGGGGTAGGCCCGGGCGATGGCCTTGAGCGTCTGGCTGGCGGATTGCTGCCCCAGCTTTTTACTTTCTTCGAGCAGAATCGGCGGTGTTACGGATGCCATGGTGCACCTGTGGCGCGCGTTGCGCGTTGATCATCGTCGCGGGAGATGCCCAGGCGATAACGCGCTTCATCGGTCATCAACAACAGATCGGTCTGGACTTCTTCGATAATGATTTCCAGGGTGATCAGGATGCAAATGGCCGGCGCCATCAACAGCCAGTGATAATAGGACTGAGTGATCAACGACGCACAGACGCCCACCAGCCACAGCGCCAGGACACACGAGGGCGCATGCCGCTGCAATGGAATCCAGAAACGCTGCAACTTTCTGAGTTTGAACGTATAGAGCATCAATGATGCTTCCAGTTGTTTAAGGGTAATAGTGTTGCGAGCTGAATGCATTGTAGGCATAACAGTTATCCACGCTAGAGCGTTAAACAAGGGAGCCAGGCGTTACACAGTGCGGTTATTCGCTGCCTGGCGTTCCAGTTCAGGCAGCGTTTTATTGAGCCAGGCGAGATTGACTGCTTCGACTTCCACCCAGTCACCCGGGCTTGGTACTCCTTCGCAACTCATGAAAGCGATACAACGTCCGTGTATGTCCAGTAAGGCAAAGTGGCGATATTTAGTTGCTCTTTTGAATAGGGAAATACACAGGCGCATGCCATCACCTTGGTGAGTGCTGATAAAGCAAACCTCGCTCTACGGTTGTCAGGATTGGATAGTCAAATGGGTGCCGTTGGCCAACTGAGTTCAAATAACGTGCCGCCATGTACAAGTGTTCGACAGGCCACGGCGCCGCCATGGGCCAGTGCAATCGAACGCACCACGGCAAGGCCAAGGCCACTGCCGCCCTGGGCACGGGAACGCGAACTGTCGCCGCGTTGAAACGCATCGAAAATAAGCTCGGCGAACGGTTCGGCGACACCCGGCCCCTCATCCGCAACCCTGAGGAAATGACCGCGTTCGTCACTGCCGAGCTGGACGCTGACCTTGCCCGGCGTGGCATGCCGGCGCACGTTGTCCAGCAGCGCGAGCAATGCCTGGCGAATGCGGGCAGGGTCGCAGTTCACGGGGCCTTTGCGCAGGTCCAGCAGCAGCACGAACCCGGCAGCGTTCAGGCTGGGTTCGAACAACCGCGCTTCGGCCTCCAGCGCATCGGACAACTCGACTTGCCGGATTTCAAGTTTCAGGTAGCCGTTATCCCCCATGCCCACGACACGTAAGTCTTCGACCATGCGGGTCAAGCCTTCGACCTGGCTCAGCAGGCTGTAGAACTGCGCGGTGTCCGGCTCGAATACGCCCTCGGCCAACCCCTGCAAACGGCCACGCAGGATGGTCAGCGGGGTGCGCAGTTCATGGCCAATCGCGGCGTTCCAGAAGGCTTGTTCTTCGGCCATGCGTTTCAATCGGTTCGCCATGCTATTGAAGTCATTCACCAGCCGGGCGGCTTCGCCCGGAGAAACGTCGGGCGCCACTGCCCGTGCATCCAGATCGCCGTCAGCCAGGCTGCGCAGACTGGCCGCCACCGAGTTCAGCGGCATGAGAATGCGTCGGGCCAATTTGACGGCCACCGCCACGCCGACGCCCAGGCTGACGCAGGTGATCAAGCCCATCCAGGCCCATTCCACGCCGCTGGGCAGCCATTCATCCGACTCCAGCTCCAACTGCGTCGGCGGCGACAGCGCCCACAGCAACGAATAGAACACGTAGGTACCGACGACCGCGAGTGCGATGACGCAGAGCACCACGGCGGTCATCGACAAGATGATCTGGCGGCTCATGCCGCTGCCGACGTTCATGCCTGGCTCCCGAAGCGGTAACCGACGCCACGGATGCTGGTCGGTACGCCGCGCAGGCCGAGGTCTTCGATCTTGCGGCGCAGCTTGCTGATATGGCTGTCGACCGTGCGCTCCAGGCTGTCGCTCTCGGGGGAGCAGAGCACCAGCAGTTCGGCTCGGCTGAACACGCGACGCGGCGACTTTGCCAACTGCGCGAGCAACCTGAATTCGGTCACCGTCAGCTGCAACGGCTGTTTTCGCGTGCCGATGCGCACGCTCACCTCATGGTTGTCGATGTCGATCTCGAAGGGGTCGACGCGCAGCACACTGTGGCCACCGCCATGCCCCTGGTCGGCGCATCGACGCAGCACGGCCTGGACCCTGGCGATGACTTCCGCCGGGTTGAAGGGTTTGACGATGTAGTCATCGGCGCCTATGCGCAGCCCCATGAGCTTGTCCATGTCCTGATCCTGGGCCGTCAGCATGATCACGGGCGTGTTACCGCGATGACGAACTTCGGCCAGCACCATCCAGCCGTCAAGCTTGGGCATCAGCACATCGAGCAGCAACAGATCGGGCTTGAGCGTCTGATGCAGCTCCAGCGCGCGCCGCCCGTCCTGAGCATGCGCGGTTTTAAAGCCGGCGCGCTTGAGGTAGGCCGAGAGGATGTCGGCAATTTCCGGCTCGTCTTCGGCGATCAGGACCAGTGCCTGGTTGGAGCTCGATGCAAGGAGTGATTCAGTCATGGTGTGCTCGGTCGATGTGCTGGGCGGTGGCTCAATGCTGCAACGGCGCGCAGGCGTTCAGCAACGGATAGGATGATGCCTCGTCAGCATGCACGTTCAGCGTAGGATTTATGGAGAAATGATGGAGGCGCTAAATAATTTTTTCGGCGAGGGCAGGGGACAGGGATTCAGGCGAAGCAGATGCGGTCGTTATAGGCGTTTCGCAGCATTTTGCGTTGGTATTCGCAGGGCGTGGTACTGACCAGTTTCTTGAAGTCGCGCAGGAAGTGCGACTGATCGGAAAAGCCCAGGTCCAGGGCCAGTTCCGAGAACGACACATCGTGTTGGGTATTGAGGGTTTCCAGCGCCGCCTGGCAGCGGATGATCCGGCAGAAGGTCTTGGGCGACAGGCCCGTGTCCTGGCTGAACTGACGATGAATGGTGCGGCTGGTGTAGCCACTGAGGTGTTCCAGCTGTTGGATGCGCAGGTCGCCGCGATGGGCGAGCGCCTGTTGAATGATCATGGCCGTCAACTTCGAGGTCCTGCCCATCAGGCGCGGGATCAGATAGTCGTTGAACAGCTTCATTTGCTCCTGCAACTGCGGGGCCTGGACGATGCTCTCGAAAATGCGCTGAGCAAACGCAGACACCTCCAGCAGGTCCCATTCCCGTTCGGTCAGGTCCTCGGCCATTACGGTGATAAAGCCGGGAATCACCCCCGGCGAAAAGCGCACGCCAAAATAATGATGACCCTGCAGCAACTCCACGCGCTGCGCCACCAACGGCGTGCCGCAAATCCTCACGCTGGGGCGCGTGGGGTCACAGTCGAACACGATGTCCACACAGCCATCCGGAACCGCCAGCAGGTCGGCCGAGTGGGCAACGTCGAAGGCGTAAAAATGCGAGATCGCCGGGTGATCCGAAGGCATTACCGAATAGCGCGATGAATTGAGTACGAACCAGGGTTGTTCGTATGCAGTGTGGTGCTTCAGCGGCGCACACAGGTTGACCATGACCGGACCTTTAAATGGTGTTATGCGCGAATATTCACGCATTTATCGCGCCAATTCCTGCGCGCGGAATAGATGTCGATGTCCGAAATTTACAATACCGCCCCAGTTCGCCCGCTGATACTCAAGGTCGATAGCGTGGAGCCGCGCCTACCGCGGTGATATCACCTTCAGTCCGAGAATAATTATGTCCATTACTACAAAAATAGACTTCATCTACTTGTCCGAGCAGGACATGATCCGCGCCGGCGTGACCGACATGCTCGCCTGTGTGAACACCATGGAAGAGATGTTCGCGCTGCTGTATAGCGGCGACTATCGCATGGCTGGCCCGAACAACGATTCCCACGGCGCAATGGTGATATTCCCGAAGGAATCGCCGTTCCCGAACATGCCCAAGCCCACCGCTGACCGGCGCATGATGGCGATGCCGGCCTACCTGGGCGGCAGTTTCTGCACCGCAGGCGTCAAATGGTACGGCTCCAATATTGCCAACCGCGACAAGGGCCTGCCCCGCTCGATCCTGATGTTCACCCTCAACGACCCCGACACCGGAGCACCGTTGGCGCATATGTCCGCCAACCTGCTGTCGGCCTATCGCACCGGTGCGATCCCCGGTGTGGGTGCACGCCACCTGGCGCGCAAGGACTCGAAAGTGGTCGGCCTGCTCGGCCCGGGCGTGATGGGCAAGACCACGCTCGCCGCATTCATCGCCGTTTGCCCGTTAATCGATACCTTGAAAATCAAGGGCCGTGGCGAGAAGAGCCTGAATGATTTTCTTGCCTGGGTGAAGGACACCTACCCGCAGATCACCACGATTAAAGTGGTCGACAGCCTCGAAGAGGTGGTCCGTGATTCCGACCTTGTTACTTATTGTAGCTCCGGTGAGACGGGCGACCCCTCAAAGTACCCAATTGTGAAGCGCGAGTGGGTCAAGCCGGGTTGCTTCATGGCGATGCCGGCGGCCTGTTCGCTGGACGAAGGCATGGAGCGCGCCGACGTGCGCAAGGTGCTGGACAACACTGGCCTTTACGAAGCCTGGTTCGAAGAACTGCCCAAGCCTGCGCACCACAACGTGCCGGTGATTGGCGTGCGGTTCATGGACATGATCGCCGAAGGCAAGATGCAGCTCGAGGAGCTTGAAGACATCGGCAAGATCATCGCCGGCGATGCCCAGGGCCGCCGCAACGATGAAGAAATCATCATCATGTCGGTCGGCGGCATGCCGGTCGAAGACGTGGCCTGGGGCACGGTGGTGTACCGCAATGCGATCGAAAGAGGCATCGGCGTGAAGTTGAATCTGTGGGAAACCCCGGAGCTGCGCTGAGCCATTCCCTTTACAACTGACGAGACCTTCGACATGACAAAAATCATCAAGCTCAAGACCGGTTCCCCGTTTGAAGACCAGGCCAGCTATTCGCGCCTGGTGGTGGTGGACAACTGGATCTATGTGTCCAACACCGCCGGCCGCAACCCGCAAACCAAGCTGATCCCCGAAGACATCCTCGAGCAGACGCACCAGGTGTTCGCCAACATCGAATCGGCCTTGAAGGCAGTCGATGCCAGCCTGGCCGATGTGGTGTGCTCGCGGGTGTTCATCCAGGACCCCAAGGATGTGCCGGCGGTAATGGCCTTGATCGGCGAGAAGTTTCGCGGCGTCGACCCGGCCAGCACCGTCACGTGCCCGCCGCTGGGCTCGACGGTCTACAAGGTGGAACTGGAAGTGACGGCTTATCGCAACGCTTCCAAGGCGCAAGTCGAAGTCATTCGCCTGTCGCAGTAACCCGTTATGCGGCCGTGCGTGTGCGCGGCCGACCTCTATTGCTTATCGAGTCTTGATCATGGCCCCGACGATTGCGCCCGTGAATACGTCCACCGAGTTTCCCACTGCGACCAGCGTCGTCATTATCGGCGGCGGCATCATTGGCCTGACGGCTGCACTGACGCTGGCCGAACGCAATATTCCGGTAGTGGTGCTGGAAAAAGGCCGTATCGCCGGCGAGCAGTCCTCACGCAACCTGGGCTGGGTGCGCAAGACCAGCCGCCACGCGCACGATATTCCGCTGGCCCTGGCCGCAGACCGTTTGTGGGCACAAATGCCTGAGCGAGTGGGCGCGGATGTGGGCTACCGGCAAGAGGGCATCATGTTCGTCGCCCGCAACGACACGCAGCTGGCCATGCATGAAGGCTGGCTCAAGTCGGTCGACCACCTGTCCCTTGATTCTCGGATGCTGAGCAAACGCGAGATCGAACAGTTGGTGCCGGGCGGCGCGGGCAATTGGTCCGGCGGCATCTACACGCCGTCCGACGCGCGTGCGGAGCCGACGCTGGCCAGCAGTGCGATTGCCAAGGCCGCCATGGCCCTGGGCGTGGTCATCATCGAGCAGTGTGCGGTGCGTACGTTGCAGATGTCTGCCGGCAAAGTCAGTGGCGTGGTCACGGAAAAAGGCGAGATCCGCTGCGACCAGGTATTGCTCGCGGGCGGTATGTGGTCGCGGCGCTTCTTGGGTAACCTCGGGGTGTCATTGCCGACCCTGGCCTTGACCTGCTCGGTGTTGCGTACCCACCCGATGGAGGGCCCGACGGAAATTGCCGTGGGCGCTCCGGACTTTTCGTTTCGCAAACACAAGGATGGCGGTTTCATCGTTACTCAGCGAGGCAAGCTGGACGCTTTTCTGACCCTCGATCACCTGTTGCTTGCCAAGCAATACATGCCGCAATTTCGTGCGCAGCGCAGCGTGTTGAACGTGTCGCTGGGCAAGTATTTTTTCAACGACCTGGCGCTGCCCAGGCGTTGGTCGGCCGACAGTGTCAGCCCGTTCGAACGTGTACGCATGCAAGACCCCGCCGCCAACCCGCGGCTCAACAATGATGCGATGAACAACCTCAAGGCGGCCTGGCCGGTATTCGAGCAAGCCCGGATCGCCCAGACCTGGGCAGGCACTATCGACGTGACTCCGGATTCCAACCCGGTAATAGGCCCGGTCGCACAGATTCCCGGGCTGACCGTGGCGACCGGTTTTTCCGGGCACGGCTTTGGTACTTCACCGGCGGCGGGTCACCTGGCGGCGGATATCGTCAGCGGGCACACGCCCATCATCGATCCAAGCCCTTATCGTTTCGACCGTTTCTAAGTCGACCCAGGCCCCTGATGCCACTGTAGGAGCGAGCTTGCTCGCGAAGAACTCAAATGCACCGCGTTCATACAGGATGCCCGCGTTATCGTTGACGTTTTTCGCGAGCAAGCTCGCTCCTACAGGAAAATCTTAACTGTACTTACGGAGCAAACCCATGTCCCCAGACAGCCGCTTTTTCATCAATCGCACCGGCTTGCGTTTGCATTTTCTACGTTGGGGCGATCCGAGCGGCGTGCCGCTGGTGTTGTTGCATGGCTTGCGCGCCTATGCACAGACCTGGGAGTCGCTGGTCGAGGCCTTGGGTGCCGGTTATTGTGTCTACGCGCTCGACCAGCGCGGTCGCGGCCTGAGTGACTGGGGCCCGGCCGCGAGCTATCACACGCAATCCTATGTCGAGGACCTGCAGGACTTCGTCGCTGATGTCGGCTTGCAGCGCTTCGTGTTGCTGGGCCATTCGCTGGGCGGTGCCAATGCCCTTGAATACGCACGGCAGGCACCGGGACGCTTGATGGGGCTGATCATCGAAGACATCGGCCCCGGGTCGTCGAGCCAGGGCGACGGTGCGGCGCGCATCCGCCGCGAGATGAACCAGACCCCCCTGCGGTTCGACGATTGGCAAGCCGCCCACGCTTTCTGGCAGGCGTCCCGCCCGGGCTTGTCGGAGCAGGGCCTGGCGTCACGCCTGGCGCATTCGATGAAGGAGAGCGAGGGCGCGATCATTTGGCGCCACGATCAGCAAGGCATCGCCGAGGCGCGCCTGAGCATCGAACCGACGGACTTGTGGCCGGCGGTGCGCGCCCTGGATTGCCCGACCCTGTTTATCCGCGGCGCGCGCTCGGACTTTCTGCCGGCGGCGACGCTGCAGGCGATGCGCGACTGCAATGCGCAGGTGCGCACCGCCGAAGTCGCGGATGCCAGCCATTATGTGCATGACGATCAAGGCGAGGTGTTCAACGGGCTGGTCATTGAGTTCCTTGAAAGCCTGGCGACGCCGGCCCCGTCAGCGTAGGTATCTATTTACAGCGCTCCTGGTCCAAATGTGGGAGGGGCGGTGCGACGATTCGACTTGCTCCCAATGGCGGCCTCAGAGCCGACCAGGATTTTGAGTCGATCCTGGCTCAAATGTGGGAGGGGGCTTGAACTGGTCAAGTAATCCCGGACACCGATTACGGTGTTTATGCCGCTTTTTGCTCCATGGCTATTGGCGACAGGTAGTTGTTGTAGCTGTGGAGCCTGATTCGGTTGTATCGCATGAAGAAGCTGGTCATATCCCGCCTGGCTTCTTCAACTGTGGTGTAGCCCTTATTGGGCACCCACTCTGATTTAAGCGTCCCGAAGAAACGCTCTGTTGGCGCGTTGTCCCAGCATTGCCCTCTGCGGCTCATGCTTTGCGTTATTCCATGCTCCAGCAGCTCGGACTGAAAGAGCTGGCTGGTGTATTGGCTGCCTTGATCCGAATGAAACATCAAGCCTGCATGTTTGCCTCGAACCTCCACCGCCATTCTCAGCGCCTTGCTAACCAGGTTGGCGTCGTTGATCAGGGAAAACGCCCAGCCAACGATTCGGCGGGCGAACAGATCAATGACCGCTGCCAAGTGATACCAACGTTTACCAACCATCAGGCTGGTAACGTCGCCGCACCAGGCCTGATTGATTGCGGTTGGCTCGAAGTTACGCTCGAGCAGATTCTTGGCCACAAATGCTTCGACGCCTCTAGAGCGATACTGATGGCGGCGGCGCTGTCTGCTGGCCAGATTTGCCTCCGCCATGAGTTTTCCGGCCAGATGCCGTCCCACCTTGATCTGCTGGGCTTTCAAGTGCTGAGAGATCATCCGCGCGCCTGCACTTCCCCGGCTTTCGTCATGCAATTGCGCAACTTTTGCTCTGAGCGCGTCACGCTTGGTATTCGGCACTGAGCGACGCTTAAGCCAGTCATAAAACGCGCTGCGGGAAACGCCCAGCGCACTGCAAAGCAGGCAGATCGGATACGAACTCGACTCTCTCAGCTCCTCGATCAGGAAAAACGATCGGGATCCGACATCAAGAGAGCCGTAGCCTTTTTTAAGATTTCAGCCTCGGTCTCCAGGCGCTTGACCTTGGCTCGCAGCTGTTGAAGCTCTCGCTGTTCATCGCTGATTGCCTTAGTACCTGCCACTGGCTGCCCTTTCTGACGCTCTTTGCGAACCTGCTCAATCCAACGGCGCAGAGCCGTGGGGCCAACCTCCATCGACGCACAGACGTCAGGAACTGAGCAGTTATCATCAAGTACCATGCTTACAGCACGTTGCTTGAACTCGCGGGTGTAGGTCTTTCGCTCTTGCATGAAACCTCCTGATTGGGCGAATCATATCGCCCTTAAGAGGTGTCCGGGAGCATTAGGCCAGTTCA
>NZ_CVTU01000024.1:0-1113 GCF_900004965.1 Pseudomonas sp. 44 R 15 | reverse complement strand
CTTGCTGGGTGACGGCGTGGGCGTGCAGGCGGTTTTGGTCGTCGTAGTGGTAGTGGCTGAGCAGTTGGCCTTGTTGGCGTTGGTGTTCGCGACCTGCATGGAACAGGTGGGAGGTCAGCAGTGAGCCATTTAGCTCGACGGTGGCCAAGTGGCCGGCTTTGTCGTGGTTGAAGGTCAGACGGTTATTATCCGGCAGGCGTAAATGCTGAAGTTGGCCGCAGGCGTCATAGCCATAGCGCAAGGTGCCCCAGCCCTGATGTTCAGCAGTGAGACGGTTTTGTTTGTCGTACTCGTAGGCCAGCGCCCAGTGGCCGTCTTCGACGCTGAGGAGGTTGCCTTGGCGGTCGTAGGTGTAGTCGACCGTATTGCCATCGGGGAGGATTTTTCTTACAAGACGACCGGCATGGTCGCGCTCGTATTGGGTAATAAGCTGACTGCCATCGTCGCCGTGTTCGGTCTTTTCCAGCAGGTTGCCGTTGAGGTCGTAGGCGTAGGCGGTGCGTTGGCCGTCGAAGCCGGTTTCCTGTCGGATCAGGCCGTTGGGGTGGTAGTCCAGTTGATAGGTTTCGCCAACTTCGTTTTCGATTTCAGTCAGCAAAAGGCGGGCATTGTCGTAGCGGTACTTGACCTGGGTGCCATCGGCGTTGATGCGGCGGCTGATCAGGTGCAGGCCGTCGGCGTATTCGTAGCGGGTGACGTGGCCGAGTTCATCGCGTTCGGCGATGATTTTTCCGTAAGGGTTGTAGCTGAACTCCCGATAAGTACCGTCGGATTGGGTCAGTTTCAGCAGGCGCCCTACCGCGTCCCATTGATACTGAGTCAGCGCGCCAAGCTCATCCTCACGCGACAATTGCCGGCCCAGATCGTCATAGCGATAACGCATGATGCTTCCATTGGGCAACTGTTCTTCAACAAGCTGCCCACGCTCATTCCACACCAGCCGATGACAACTGTTGTCGGGATACCAGACCCCGGTCAGTTGCCCTTGCTTGTCGTAGCTGTAGTCCGTCGCGTCGCTGTCCGGATCAATCCTGCGGATGACATCGCCTTGCTCATTACGCTCGTATTTCCAAACCGCCTCACCACGCCGCACGACCCGTACGAAACCATTGT